>JBJMNA010000261.1:0-6078 GCA_045804485.1 Chloroflexota bacterium | reverse complement strand
CTCGCTGATCGAGCTCGTTCCGGTCGACTGACGGGCCGGTCAGGAAGGGCGGCGCCCGGTGCTACCATCGCCGCCATGCTCGACCACGAAGAGAAATTCCTGTTCAAGGAGGAGATCCTCCACCTCGCGAACTCGGTGGCCGAGCCCGGCGTGCTCGACAACGTCGAGGACCTCCTGACCGACGTCATCACGTCGCCCCGGTTCGACTCCGAGGTCTTCACCCTCGAGCGGAGCCTCCAGGTGATGCTCGGGCCGCGAGCCGGAACGACGCTCGTCGGGCTGCTGACCGTCACGCCGGAGGTGTTCGAGGAGGTCGCCGAGGTTCGGATCCCGGCCGAGGTCCACGAGCGCCTCGTCGCCTGGCGCGCCCGGTTCGGGCTGGCGATCGACAACGCCCTCAACTTCCTCAACAACCCGGACGGCATCCAAGGCCACAATTTCGCGACGCAGATCGCACATGTCGAGGATCGCCGCGTCCTCCAGGGCCGGCTGACGCTCGTCCGCTACAACAACGAGCCGCAGTTCTTCGTGGCCGACTCGTCGGTCTTCCTGAGCCTCGTCGCGGACATCATGGAACGCCTCGGACCCCATCTCGAACCCGAGGGCGTCGAGGCCGAGACGCTCGCACGCCTGCGCGATGCGATCGCCCTCATCGAGCGCAAGACCGCCACTCGCTCCTAGGCCACCGACGGCCATGCGGCACGTCTACCTCGCGGCGACCGGCCAGAACCGTGGCAAGACGACGGTCAGCCTCGGCGTTCTCGACGGCTTCCAGCGGCGCGGGCTCTCGGCCTCGTTCCTGAAGCCCGTCGGGCAGCGGACCGTCATCGAGGACGGCGCCCCCGCCGATGAGGACGCCGTCCTGATGCGACAGGTCTTCGGGCTCCGCGAGCCGCTCCGGCAGATGAGCCCGGTCCACATCCCGCGCGGCTTCACCCAGGCGTACATCGACGGCCAGGTCGTCGAGGACCTGCCTTCTCGGATCCGCGCCGCGCACGCCGCGTTCGCCGCGGAGCGCGACATCCTGCTCATCGAAGGGACGGGGCATGCCGGCGTCGGGGCCGTCATCGGCCTCTCCAATGCGACCGTCGCGCGGATGCTCGGGGCGCCTGCGGTGATCGTGTCGGAGGGCGGCGTCGGCCGCCCCATTGACGAGATCGTCCTGAACGCCTCGCTGTTCGAGCGTGACGGCGTCCGTGTCGCCGGGGCGATCGTCAACAAGGTCGACCTTGACGCGAAGCCGGGTCTCGCGCGGACGCTCGAGCGCGGTCTCGCGCGACACGGGATCCCGCTCCTCGGCGTCCTGCCATACCGGCCCATCCTCTCGAACCCGACGCTCGCGATGGTCCTCGAGGGACTCCACGGCGAGACGATCAACGCTGGGCCGGACCTCGACGAGGTGATCGGCGGCATCGCGATCGGGGCGATGGAGCCCGAGCACATGCTCGAGCGGATCGGGCCGCGGAGCCTGGTGATCGTGCCAGGCGACCGGTCCGACGTCATCGAGGCGATCGTCGGCGCCCGCCGTGACGGCTCGGACGGCGGCGACGGAGCGCTGGGGATCGTCCTGTCAGGCGGCTACCGGCCCGGCGATCGGGTCCTCGATGCCATCCGGACCGCGGATCTGTTCGCGATGATCGTCCCCGAGGACACCTATCTCGTCGCCTCGGAGCTGCACGACCTGCTGGTCAAGACGCACCCGGCGGACGCGGGCAAGATCGCCGAGATCAAGGCGCTGCTCTGGGAATACCTGTTCATCGATCGCATCCTCGACGTCGCCGACGAGGCGCGCTTCGACTGACGCTCGTCCCGGGGCAGACCGCGGCACTCAGGCTGCCGGCAGTTCCCGAGGGTGCGGCGCGACGCGTTCCATGCCGGGCCGGAGAAGCGCGATCGCGATGATCGCCGTGCCGGCAAGGCTGACCGCCGCTGCGACGAGGAACAAGCCCGGGATCGACGACGCGCCGGCGATCGCGCCACCGCCGAACGACCCGAAGATGGTCGCGAGCCCCGCCGAGGCCGCAAAGAGACCCTGCGCGGTTCCCTGGAGACCCGGCGGCGCGTGCGCCGCGAGGACCGTGACGCCACCGACGAAGACGCTCGCGAACCCGATGCCCTCGAGCGGCGCGATCAGCACGAGCGCGACGGGATCGACGACGAGCGCGGCCAGCAGGCCGCGCAGCACGAAGGCGAGCGACCCGATGACGACGAGCCGCTCCGTGCCGACCGATCCGGCGACCCTCGGGAACGAATACATGTACGGCACCTCGATGATGGCGCCGATCGCCCACGCGATCCCGACGAGTCCCGGACTCCCGCCGAGAGCGACGATCTGGATCGAATAGAAGGCGGTGACGGCCGCGAGCGATGCCCAGACCACCGTGAAGCCGAGGAGGAAGAGCGCCACTCCGGACGTCGAGAGGAAATCGCCGGCACCGCGCAGCAGGCTGACCGACCGCATCATGCTCGGTCGCCGCGGGATGGTCGCCGTGACCACCGCGGTCGCGACAAGGAATGGCAGGTAGGCCCAGAAGAGCGAGCGCGCGCCCTCGGCATCGAGCAGGAAACCGACGGCCACGGTCGAGAGGACGAATGCCAGCGAGCCGAAGGCCCGGACCTCACCGAACCGGCCGCGTCGCTCGGGACCGAGCGTCTCGAGCGTCCGCGAATCGAGCGTCGGCCCGATGCCCGAGAGGCCGCCATAGAGGATCATCGAACCGGCGACGACCGCCGTGAAGCTCGGCGACAGGAAGAGGGTCGTCGCGCCGACGGTCGCGACGAGGGCCGCGAGGGGAAGTGTCACGCGGGTCCGCGGGAAGCGATCGGCGAGGCCGCCCCACACAGGCGCGAACAGGAGCTGGACGGTGGCCTGGAGAGCGGTCAAGGCGCCGATCTCTGCGAGCCCGAGGCCGATCCCGCGATAGAACACGGGGAGATACGGAAAGGCGGCTCCGATCGCCGCGTAGTAGACGAGATAGGCGAGGAGGATCCGCCGCCCGGCGACCATGCCGGCGCCTCAGGCCGCCGCCGGCGGGTTGCCGAGGGGCTCGTTGTCGATGAGGCGCGTGGTGCCGAAGCGGACGGCGAGCGACAAGAGCGCCGGTCCCTCGACGCGGTCGAGCTCCGCAAGCGTCGTCCCGTCCGCCACCGAGACGTACTCGGGCTCGGCCAGCGGCTCGCGCGCGAGCTCGTCGCGCATGACCGCGCGCAACGCATCGCCCGAGCGTTCGCCGGCTTGCCAGCGCCCCCGGGCGGTCTCGAGCGCTCGGTGCAGGACCGGGGCGGCCGCCCGTTCCTCGCCCGACAGGTGGACGTTGCGCGACGAGAGCGCAAGCCCGTCGGGTTCGCGAACCGTCGGACAGGCGATCACGGTCGTCCGGATCGCGAGATCGCGGGCCATCTGGCGGATGACCATGACCTGCTGGGCGTCCTTCTGCCCGAAGTAGGCGTGCTCGGCCATGACGAGGTCGAACAGGATCGCGACGACCGTCGCGACGCCATCGAAATGACCCGGTCGGGCGGCGCCCTCCAGCGGTCGCGCGAGAGCGCCGACCGAGACGACCGTGTCGAAGCCGGGCGGGTAGATCTCGCTGACGTCGGGGGCGAACACGATGTCGACGCCTTCGGAGTCGCACACCGCGATGTCCCGTGCCTCGTTCCGCGGGTACTTCGTGAAGTCCGCAGGGACGTTGAACTGGCGCGGATTGACGAAGATCGAGGCGACCGTCGTCGCGTCGGCGGCACGCGCCTGGCGCATCAGCGCGCGATGGCCGTCGTGGAGCCAGCCCATCGTCGGGACGAGGCCGATCGGGCGCTCGGCACGGGCCAGGGCGTCGCGAAGCGTGTCGCGGGTGCGGACGACCTCGGTCAAGCGGTCAAGCGGACGGTCGGCCGCGGCCCGAGGATCAGAGGTCGCGATCGAGCGGGATCCCGCCGATCGGCACGTCGTCCGACGCTCGGTCTGAGGTGCCGCGACCGAGCACGTCGTCGAGGATCGCGTCGTCCATCCGGACGGTCTGCTCCGGTCCCGGGAACGTCCCGGCGACGACGTCTGCGGCATATGCGGCGGCAGCGTCGCGAATGAGCTCGCGGGCGTTCAGGTACGGCCGGGCGTGGCGCGGGATGAAGTCACCGAGACCGATCAGGTCGGTGATGATCTGGACCTGGCCGCTGCACTTCGCGCCCGCGCCGATGCCGATGGTGGGGATGTGGAGGCGGTCCGTGACCGCCGCCGCCAGCTGTTCGGGCATCAGCTCGAGGACCATCGAGAAGGCGCCGGCTTCCTGGACGGCGAGTGCGTCAGCGATGAGGGCGCGAGCCTGGTCGCGAGTCTTGCCCTGCACGCGGACCTTGCCGGCCGCATTGATCGACTGCGGCGTCAGGCCGATGTGGCCCATCACCGGGATGCCGGCACGGACGAGCGCCTCGATGACGCGCGCTGTCCGGACGCCGCCTTCCACCTTGACGGCCTGGGCGCCGGCCTCGCGCAGGAACACCCCGGCGTTCTCGAGTGCCTCGTCCGGTGTCGAATAGGACAGGAAGGGCATGTCGCCGATGATCAGCGCACGCGACGTGCCGCGAACGACCGCCTTCGTGTGGTGGATCATCTCGGCCATCGTCACCCGGACGGTCGTCTCGTAGCCGAGGACGACCTGGCCGAGCGAATCCCCGACGAGGATGAGCGGGACGCCCGCCTCATCGATGATCTGTGCGGTCGGGTAGTCATACGCGGTCAGCATCGGCAGACGCTGGCCGTCGGCGTACATCTTGGCGATGTCGACCACGGTCAGGCGGCGGGGCGTGTCGGTCGTGGCGCTCATGCTGGCTCCCTCGCGGGCTCGGTTCGTGCTTCAGTGTGGGCGGCGGTGTCGCGCTCGTCCAGCGCGGCGGCGATGCGATCGAGCAATGCGTCCGCGACGGCCCGCTTGGATTGGAGCGGCAGGTCGTCGCGCGACCCGTCCGCGGCCAGGATCGAGACGCGGTTCGTGTCGGTCCCGAACCCGGAACCGGCCTCGGCGACGTCATTCGCGACGAGGAGGTCGACGCCCTTTCGGCGAAGCTTGTCGGCGGCACGGTCGAGCGACCCCGTCTCCGCCGCGAACCCGACCAGGACGGGTCGGGGCTCGAGCGGCGCGCGCGTCGTCGCACCATCGCTGTCGCGACCGTCGGCGATCCGCGCGATCTCGGCCAGCAGGTCGGGCGTCGCCTCCAGCCGCAACGTGAGCGCGTCGTCGCGGGGCAGCTTCGTCTCGGCCGCGACGACCGGGCGGAAGTCCGCGACCGCGGCGGCCATCACCAGCGCATCGAACCCGGCCCGCCCGTCGTCGGTGTGGGTCGCGCGCAGCAGGGCGGCGCGGAGATCGGCGGTCGACTCGACGCGGACGATCGCCGCATCGGGCGGCATCGGCGCCTCGGCGTTGGCCGCGATGACGGTCACCCGCGCGCCGCGATCGAGCGCGGCGGCCGCGATGGCGGCGCCCATCCTGCCGGTCGAGCGATTGCCGATGAACCGGACAGGGTCGATGGCCTCGCGCGTCCCGCCGGCGGTCACGAGGATGTGCCGGCCGGTGAGGTCCGCGTCGTGCACGGCCGAGGTGAGCGGCGGGCGGGCCGCCGGGTCAGGGGTACGGACCGCGCGATCGCCGACGGCAGCGACGACCGCCTCGACGATCGTCTCGAGCTCGGCGAGCCGCCCGACGCCCGTCTGGCCCGACGCCAGCAGGCCCGCGGCGGGCTCCACGACCCCGTACCCGAACGACCGGACGCGAGCGACGTTGGCGACGGTCGCGGGATGACTCCACATGTCACCGTCCATCGCCGGGGCGACGACGACGGGTGCGGCCGTCGCAAGACAGGTCGCCGTGACGACGTCGCCTGACAGGCCTGCGGCCATCGCCGCGAGCCAATGTGCGGTCGCCGGAGCGACGACGACCGCGTCCGCCGTGTCGGCGAGGACGATGTGGCCGATCCGGCCGTCGGGGAGCAGGTCCAGGACATCGGTCTCGACTGGATGGCGGGACAAGGCCGCGAACGTGAGCGGGCCGACGAAGCGTGCGCCCGACGCCGTCAGCATCACCG
>JBJMNA010000260.1:0-18802 GCA_045804485.1 Chloroflexota bacterium | reverse complement strand
CATGCTCGGTGGCGATCGCGGACAGGCCCGCGCGCGCGAGGGCGGCCGAGGTGACGTACTCCCACGTCGGGTCACGAGGGCTCCCGTGAACGAGCGTGAAATCGCCATCGGTCCGGCGCTGCGGGAGGGCGGCGAGCCACGCCCGCGTCGTGTCCGCGATGGTCGTCCGCGTCCACTCCATCGCGGCGCGGGCCTCAGGGTTGAACCACGCGATGTCGGTCGCGCCCGTGGCAGCCGCGTCGTGATTGCCTCGGACCCCAGTCGCGCCGAGCTCGCTCAGGCGCGCGACGACCTCGTCCGGCTGGGCACCGTACCCGACGACGTCGCCGAGATGCCAGATGGCATCGACAGCTCCGATCTTCGCGAGCACGGCCTCGAGGGCGACGAGATTGCTGTGGATGTCGGACAGCACGGCGATGCGCACGGGAACGAATCTAGCAGCGCGCTCGTTACCACGGCCCGCGTCGGCGCGCGGCCGGGTCTCGCGGATACATCGCTGACGCGCCGCCGCGGGCGGTCACGACGACGAGGCGATGCCCGTCGAGGGCCGTGACGGGCACGTCCCGGACGTCGATCTGCCCGCCGCCGAGCGCGGTGAGCGCCCGTTCCGCGGCGGCGAGCTCGGTGGTGATGTCGCCGCGCTTCCATGCGACCAGCCGGCCGCCGGGCGCGAGCAGCGGGACGGCCAGCTCGACCAGCTCGGGGAGTGGCGCGACGGCGCGCGCGGTCACCGCCGGCCACCGGCCGCGATGGCGGTGATCCGCTGCGAGCGCCTCGGCACGGACGGGTGCCGCCTCGACCGTCGCGGCGAGGCCAGTGGCGGCCGCCACGACCGACAGGAACCGGGCCTTCTTGCCGATGGGCTCCAACAGCAGCGCGCGCGCGGCGGGGTAGGCGGCCGCGAGGGGGATGGCGGGATATCCGCTACCGGACCCGATGTCGATGAACCGGTCGGCACCGGCCTCGCGCAGGACCGGGAGGGCGGCGAGGCTGTCGACGACATGCGCGACCGCGACGGCCGCAGGATCCCGGATGGCGGTCAGGTTGATCGCCGTGGTCCAGGCGAGCAGCAGCCGCGCGTGGCCGTCGATCGCGGCCCTCGCGGCGTCAGGCAGAGCGAGCGCCAACTCCTCGAGGCCAGCGTCGAGCGCGTCGTGATAGGCCGAGGGCAGCGGCGGGATGTCCGCAAGACGCGTCGGGAGCGGCTCGCGCGGTCGGTGCACGACACGCCTCCTCTAGGTTCGCGTGCCATCCATCCGCGCATCGCCGCTCCCGGCGTCTGCATCGGCTCGCACCGTGGGCTCCGGTCTCGGTCTTCCGTCGTCGGTCTGGTTCACGGCCGGGTCTCCCCTGAGCCCCTCGCCGGCGACGTTACCCTCGCGTCTGCCCCAGTGCGGATGCCGGACGGTAGAGGTCGCGACAGGGCATCGTCAACGGGTTTGTCCACGAATCGACCGACGCGCCGTGGAATCGTGGATAACCGCGGTCGTCACGAGGACCGAGCCGAGCTCCGAACGGGTCGGCCGAGCGTCCGTCGGACGACATCGATCACTTCATCCACATACGCCTCCGCTTCGCCGCGCTCTGCAGCGGTGCGGACACAGCCCGCCACGTGGTCCTCGAGGACGACGATCGACAGCGCGTCCACCGCGGCCCGCAGCGCCGCGGTCTGCTGCAGGATGTCGACGCAGTACTCCTCGCGCTCGATCATCCGGGCGATGCCGCGGACCTGCCCCTCCATCCGCGACAGACGGCGGACGAGCTGCGCCTTGTCCTTCGAATAGCTGTGACGGAAATGGCTCGGATCGGGCGGCGGTGCCGGCGTGCGGCGCCGTTCGGTCGGACTCATCGGTGGTCGGATCCCTCGTCGGTCAGCCGGCGACCGGTCGGCCGCGGCGACCTCATGATACCCCCATGGAGTATCGCGGGTCGCCCGCGTCCGCGTCGGACGCGGCTCCGGTAGACTTGCCGCCGATGGCTCCCCGCGATCGTCCGAGTCCGCTCCCCGACGGCGCAGCATGCACTGCCTGCGGGGCGCCTGTTCCGACGGCGCGCATCCGGCTCCTTGCCAGTCGCGATGGTCTTGCCTTCGTCCGCCTCGTCTGCATCGACTGCGGGAGTCCGGCGATCGGGCTCCTCGTCGAGGGCCCGGACGGAGATCGGCGCGTCCTCGATCTTGCCGCGGACGGACCTCCCGCGACCGACGCTCCGCGTCGTGGTGATGCACGTCCGATCACGGCAGCCGACGTCGACGCGATGCGTCGCGATCTTGCGGCGTGGTCGGGAGACCTCGTCAGCTGGCTCGAGCGATGAGGGAACCAACGCCGTTCGCGCACGCGAGCGAGGCGGAGATGTCGCGGATCCTCGACTTTTATGCCGTGCGCTGGGAGTACGAGCCCCACACGTTCCCGATCCTGTGGAACCTCGACGGTGACGTCGTCGAGAGCTTCTCGCCGGACTTCTACCTTCCAGAGCTCGACCTCTACCTGGAGATGACGACGCTCCGGCAGAAGCTCGTCCGCAAGAAGAACCGGAAGCTCCGACGGCTCCGCGAGCTCTACCCGGACATCAGGATCAAGCTGTTCTACGCCCGAGATTTCCGTGCCTTGATGCTCAAGTACGGCAAGCACGCACTCGCCGACGCGCTCTCGGGTTCCTCCGGCCAGGTCGCGGCGCCGTATGACGGGACCGGACGGCTCACGACAGAGGTCGCCGCCACTGCGGCCACGCCGGCCGCCGCCACGGCAGCGCCAGCCCGCACCGGCGGCGAGGCCGTCACGCCCGACGTCGCGCCCGCGGTTCGTGAACCCGTCACCGCTCGCCGTCGTCGCAGGACGGCCTCGGCGCCCGCGACGTCGAACGGGAACGTCACGCACGCATGATCGAGCAGGGCGGCCTCCACGCCGACATCGGTGAGATCCTCCTGACGGAGGCCGAGATCGACGCCAAGGTGCGCGAGCTCGGGGCGCGGATCAGCGCCGACTATGCCGGCCGCCGGCTGACGCTCGTGTCCGTGCTCAAGGGATCGCTACCGTTCATGGCGGACCTCATGCGCGCCATCGACATCCCGGTCCGCATCGACCTGATGGAAGTCAGCTCGTACGGCGGTTCGGCGACCGAGTCGTCCGGCCTCGTCCGGATCCTCAAGGACCTCTCGGCGAGCATCGTCGATGAGGACGTCGTCATCGTCGAGGACATCATCGATACGGGGTTGACCCTCAATTACCTCGTCCGCTATCTGCGCGGCAAGGCCCCGGCGACGCTTCGGATCTGCACCCTGCTCGACAAGCCCGCTCGCCGGCTGGTCGACATCCCCGTGGACTACACGGGCTTCACGATCCCGGACCAGTTCGTCGTCGGATACGGGCTGGACTTCGGCGAGATCTACCGCAACCTCCGCTACGTGGGGGTCCTGAAGCCCGAGGTCTACACGGAGGCCGCCGCCGGATGACCATGTACCGGCGGCCGCTCGGACACGGCCGCGCGCTCGCGACGCTTGGCGGAGCGCTTCTCGTCGTGGGCTCCGTCCTGCCGTGGTGGAAGGTCGGCGGCACGCCGGGGATCCCGGCACAGTCCGGCAACGGCCTGGCCGGCAGCGGCATCCTCGTCTTCCTCGTCGGGATCGCGACCCTCGCGCTCGTGGCCCTGCCCTACGCCGTCGGCGACCGCCCGCTCGGGCTGGATCGCTGGCTGTCGTACGCCATCCTCGCCGGTGCCGGCTGGATCGGCTTCGGCTGGCGCGTCCTCGAGCTCGCGCTCCTGGGCGCATTCCAGTTCGATACCCCGGCCTCGGCGTTCACGAACGGGCCGGGCGTCTGGATCGCGGCGCTCGGTCTCGTCGTGCTCTCGCGGGCCGCATGGGTCATGACACGCGAACCCGCCTACAGATGAGCGACCCCGACGCGGCGGCCGACCTCCTGGCCGGCGTCTGGAACATCGTCCCGACCCCATTCCTCGACGACGGCTCGCTCGACGAGGCGAGCCTCCCGAGGCTGACTCGCTTCGTCGCCGGCTGCGGCGTGGATGGGATGACGATCCTTGGCGTGCTGGGCGAGGCCGCAAAGCTGTCCGATGCCGAACGCGGCGTCGTCATCCGCGGTGTCGTGGCCGCCGCCGGCGACCTCCCGATCTGTGTCGGCGTCAGCCACGCGGCCACGGACCGGGCGATCGCGTTCGCTCGCGAGGCCGCCGCGGCGGGCGCGCACTCCGTGATGCTCGCGCCGCCCGCTCTCGCGCGCCCGAACGACGACGCGGTCCTCGCGCACTACCTGGCCGTCGCGGCCGCGGTCGAGATCCCGGTGGTCGTCCAGGACCACCCCGCCAGCAGCGGCGTGACGATGTCGGTCGGGCTGCTCACGACGATCGCCGACCGAGCCCCGAACGCCAGCGTCATCAAGCTCGAGGACGAGCCGAGCCCGCCGAAGATCGGTCGGTTGCTCGCCGCTCGTCCGGACCTGCGGATCCTCGGCGGTCTCGGGGCGATCATGCTGCTCGAGGAGCTCCGCCGCGGCGCGGTCGGGACGATGACCGGATTCGGGTTTCCGGAGGTGCTGGTCGACATCGTCGGCCGCTATCGACGCGGTGACGAGGCCGGCGCGCGCGAGGTGTTCCACCGGATCATGCCGCTCATCCGGTTCGAGAACCAGCCGGGGATCAACCTCGCGATCCGCAAGCACATCTATCAGCACCGCGGTGCGATCGCGACCGCGAGGGTCCGCGCGCCGGCGCCCGGCATCGACGCCGCGACGATCACCGACCTCGAGATCATCCTCGACAGCCTCGGCCTCGAGGCGACCCGGCCTGAGCGAGCCCCCTAGGGCAGCGCCTTGATCATCCCGCCATCGACGGGGACGATCGCCCCGGTCACGTACGAGGCGGCGGGCGACAGGAGGAAGGCCGCGAGGCGGCCCAGCTCGAGCGGGTCGCCGTAGCGGCCGAGGGGGATCCGTTCGATCGTCCGACGCTGGATCTCCTTGACCGGCACGCCCGCCGCGGCTGAGCGCGCTGCGTCGAGCTGCGCGATCCTCCCCGTGCCGAACCGGCCAGGCGCAAGGCCGTTGATCCGCACCGGGGCGATCTCCTCGACCAGCGACTTGATGAGCCCCACGAGCCCGGGACGGATGAGGTTCGACGTCGTCAGGGCCGGGATCGGCTCGCGGACGGAGCTCGACAGGATCACGAGGATCGCCGGGTCGTGGCCGTCGCGCAGATGCGGCAGAGCAGCACGGACCATGCGGACGGTGCTCCACAGCGTCCCGTCGATCGCCTTCTGCCACGATTCGTCATCGAGGTCCTCGAACCGCCCGGGCGGTGGCCCGCCGGAGTTGACGACGAGGAGATCGAGGCCACCGAACGCCTCGACCGCGGCCGCGACCGCCGTGGCCGGACCGTCCGACGTGGACAGATCCGCAGGCACCGCCAGCGCGTCGAGGCGCGCCGCTTGCGACTCGAGGCGCTCGCCGCCGCGCGAGACGAGAGCGACCCGCGCGCCCTCGTCGTGGAGGATCGTGGCGATGGCGCCGCCGAGGCCGCCGCTTCCGCCACCGATCAGTGCCCGCGCGCCGTCGAGTCCGAGGTCCATGGCCCGATGGTAGTCGCTCAGGGGCGCGGCGGACCTGCCGCGGAGGGCGCCGGAGCCGTCGTCGTCGATGCCGCGGGCGGCCCCTCGACGTCGATCTCGATCGAACGCCGGATGGCATCAGGCACGATGCCGACATCGAGCCGGTAGTGCCCGGGCACCCAGAAGATCGGTCTGTCGGGTCCGAGCCCGCCATCGATCCCCACGACCGTGAAATGGTTCGGCCACGGTGGCGGAAGGAGCAGGACGTCGATGTCGGCCCACACGCCGTCCGCGCCTTCACGCGTCAGGCGGATGCCGTTCACGGTGTGGTCGGTCGGTGTCGAGATGCCCATCATCAGGAGGTGGTTACCGTTGTTGATCTTGATCACGCTCGGCCACATCGGGACGTCGGCCGACGATGTCGGGGTCTGTGGTGACGCGCTGGCGGTAGCCCCCGGCGACCCGGATGGTGGCTCGGCGCGCATGGCGAACCCCAGGCTCGTGAGATAGCCCGCCGGCCACAGACCCCAATCCGTCTGCAGCTCGCGGTCACCGAAGATCAGCGGGTCGTACTTGCGCGAGATCGCGTCGATCGGATCCGCCGTCGGCGCCGGAGTCGGTGATGGCGCGGCGGATGCCGAGGACCCTGCCCGCTCGATCGCGGTCTCGCCCGGAGCGGAGCTCCACGGCTTCAGGATCGCGAGGAGGATCGCGAGGAGGATGACGGTGATGATCAGCCCGCCGCGTCCTTCCAGCGGGAAGGATGGACGCGACACGGGGTTGATCTGGTTCATGGCAGTCGGGTCAGGCGCCCCCGAGGTACGCCTCGCGGACCGCCGGGTTCCGGGCCAACTGGGATGCCTGGTCGGTCAGCACGATCTCGCCCGTCTGCAGGATGTAGCCGCGGTTCGCGACGCCGAGCGCCATCAGCGCGTTCTGCTCGACGAGCAGGACCGTCGTCCCCTGCTTGTTGATCTCGGTGATGATCTGGAAGATCTGTTCGACGAGGATCGGAGCGAGCCCCATCGACGGCTCGTCGAGCAGCAGGATCTTGGGCGCCGCCATCAATGCGCGCCCCATGGCCAGCATCTGCTGCTCGCCGCCCGACAGCGTCCCGGCGTGCTGGGCGGTCCGCTCCCGGAGCCGCGGGAAGAGGGTGTACACCCGCTCGAAGTCGGCCGGGAGACCGCTCTTGTCGGACCGCGAGAAGGCGCCCATCTCGAGGTTCTCGTGGACCGACATCCGGGCGAACACCCGGCGCCCCTCCGGGCTCTGGCAGATCCCGAGCCCGACGATCTCGTGCGGCCGCATGCCGTCGATCTTCTTGCCACGGAGCGTGATGGACCCGAGCCGTGGCCGAAGAAGCCCCGAGATCGTCCGCAGCGTCGTCGACTTTCCGGCACCGTTCGCGCCGATCAGGGTGACGATCTCGCCTTCGTCGATGGTCATGCTGACGCCGCGCAGGGCGTGGATCGCGCCGTAGTAGGTGTGGATATCGTCGAGTTCGAGCAGCGCCATGTCAGGCCTCCGCCGCGCCGCGGCCGAGGTACGCCTCGATGACGCGCGGGTTCGCCCGGACCTCCGCCGGCGCACCCTCGGCGATGACCTGGCCGTAGTCGAGCACCGTGATCCGGTCGCTGATGTCCATGACGACGCGCATGTCGTGCTCGATCAGGAGCACCGTGAGGCCCCTCTCCGATCGGAGCTTGCGGATAAAGTCGGTCATCTCGCGGGTCTCGCTGTTGTTCATCCCGGCGGTCGGCTCGTCCAGCAGGAGGAGCTTCGGGCGGGTCGCGAGCGCACGGGCGATCTCGAGCCGCCGCTGGTCGCCGTACGGGAGATTCCGTGCCCACCACTCGGACCGCTTGTCGAGATCGACGAGCCTCAGCAGGTCCATGGCCTCATCGATCGCCGCCTGCTCCTCGCGAAGCATCTTCGGCGTTCGCAGGACCGAGTCCCACCAATGGCTGCCCAGGTGGACGTTGAGGCCGACGCGGACGTTGTCGAGCACCGACATGGCGCCGAACAGCCGGATGTTCTGGAAGGTCCGACCGATGCCCATGGCGGTCACTTCGTGCGGCTTTTTCGACCGGACCTTCTTCTTCGACTCGGTCGTGATCGGCCGGTCGTCGAAGGTGATCTCACCGGCGGTCGGGACGTAGTAGCCGGTGATCATGTTGAAGAACGTCGTCTTGCCCGCCCCGTTGGGCCCGATGAGCGACACGATCGACCCCCGAGGGATGTCGAAGTCGACGTTGTTGACGGCCGTCAGGCCACCGAACTTCTTCGTCACGCCGCGCGACCGCACGAGCATCATGGCGGGGTCGATGTTGCCGGTGAGCATGGTCGGGATGGACGACGTCGTCGCCGGGGTCGCGGCGGTCACCGGAGTCTCGGAAGGCGACGTCATGTCTGTCGTCACAGGTCTCGGGCCTCATCGATGGTCTCGGGGCCGCGTGCACCGGGGCCGGTCTCGTCCTGACCGGGCGGAGCGATGCTGACGTTGTCGACGTCGATCGGCATCCCCATGGCGACTTCCGCGTCAGCGAGACCGATGACGCTCAATTCAGCCTCGCGCTGACGATCCGGCAGGAAGCCCTGCGGACGGAACCGCATCATGACGAGGAGGATGATGCCGTAGACCAGGAAGTTGTACTGCGCCGGGTTCGGCAGCGGGATCGGGCTGTCCTGGACACGCTGGCCGAGATACGGCAGGAACGTCTTGTCGATATAGGTCAGCGCGATGGCGCCGACGATGACGCCCCACACGTTGCCGACGCCGCCGAGGATGACCATGATCAGGACGAGGATCGAGGTCGAGAACTCGAAGAAGTCCGACGTCGTCGCGCCGAGGTACGAGGCCTGGAATGAGCCGGCGACGCCGGCGAGGCTTGCACCCAGGGCGAACGCGAGCAGCTTCGAGCGAACGGTGTTGACGCCCATCATCTGGGCGGCGGTCTCGTCTTCGCGGATGGCCATCCATGAGCGTCCGATGCGCGAGAACTGGAGGTTCCGGGCCACGACGACGGCGATCGCGAGCAGGAAGATCCCGAGGTAGACGGCCAGCGGCCCGGAACGGGAATCGAACAGGATGTTGAAGAACGGGAGGAATGGTGGGTCGATCGGATTGATCCCCTGCACACCGCCGGTCAGGTTGACGTTGTTCACGGCGATGACGATCGGCCCGAGCGTCAGCGACAGCGTCAGGCTCGACAGGTTCTTGAACACCAGCGGCACGATCTCGCCGAAGCCGAGGGTCACGATCGCCAGGTAGTCGCCGCGCAATCGCAGCGTGGGCGCGCCGAGGAGGGCGCCGAATGTCGCGACGACGATGACGGCCACGATGATCACCAACCAGAACGGCAGGTGGACGCCCTGGGCGCCCGGTCCGACGTTCCCGAGGAAGGTCAGGTTGATGCCCAGGCCCGCCCAGTGGGGCGACGCCAGGAATGCCGCGACGTAGGCGCCGATGGCATAGAACGCGACATAGCCGAGGTCCAGCAGTCCGGCGAACCCGACGACGATGTTGAGCCCGACCGCCATGATCGCGAAGATCATCATGAACGTCATGGCCGTGTCGTCCGGCAGTGGCAGCGGGAAGACGTTGCGCGAGAACTCCGCCAGGAACTGCTGGTGGAGGACGGGGTAGATGAGCCCGAGCACGATGATGATCGAGAGGATCACCGTTCGCGTGCGGCTCTTCCTGAGTGACCGGCGATAGCCGATCCCCATCCCGCCGAGGCTGTCGGCGATGTGGCCGAACCACGCCCCGATGCCGGTGCCGATGGCCTCGCTCGACGCGCTCATGCTCGATCCGCCAGCTGCTGGCCGAGCAGCCCTGTCGGCTTGAAGACGAGGATGACGACGAGGACACCGAACACGATCGCCTGCGTCCAATTCGCCGAGACGTAGCGATCGCTGAGCGATGTCACCTCACCGAGGATGAGCGCCCCGAACACGGCGCCGCGCATGTTCCCGATCCCGCCCAAAACCGCCGCGGTGAAGGCGATGAGCCCGAACCGGAAGCCCATGTTGTAGACCATGACGTTGTTGTAGAGGATCTCGACCACGCCGGCCGCGCCCGCGAGCGCTCCGCCGATGAGGAAGGTGATCGCGATCGTGCGGTTGATGTCCACTCCCATCAGGCCTGCGGCGTCAGGATCCTGGGCCGTGGCACGCATCGCCTTGCCCTGCTTCGTCCTGCTGACGAACCAGCTCAGCGCGAACAGCAGCGGGACCGTGACCACGCCGACGAACAACTGGGACGTCGTCAGGCTGACCGAGCGGATGCCGAACGCCTCGAGGAGGTTGTTGGTCGGGAACACGGCCTCGACCGTCCTCTGGGTCGCGCCGGCGAAGATGACGCCGACATTGACGAGGACGAAGCTCATCCCGATCGCGGAGATCAGCGGCGCGAGCTTCGGCGCGTGTCGGAGCGGGCGATAGGCGACCCGTTCGATACCGGCGTTGAGACCCGCCGTGAGAGCCATCGTGACCGCCAGGGTCAGGAGGATCCCCACGATCATGACGAGGACGGGTGTCCCGGAGGTCACGGGAAAGACGGCGAATCCACCGACGTCCTTGGGCGCCATCAGCGCGAACGCGATGAGCGACCCGATCATGAACACGTCGCCGTGGGCGAAGTTGATGAGCTCGATGATGCCGTAGACGAGCGTGTAGCCGAGGGCGACCAGCGCGAAGATCAGACCGTTCGCCAGACCGATGATGAGCGATTGGATGAGCTGATCCATACGCGGCGATCCTCGGATTATGGGTACCCGGGAAATCGGTCCAGATAAGGCTTCGGGGCGGGCCTGTGACGACCCGCCCCGAAGTGCGTGCTCTTGGTTTCCGGTCGAGGCTTAGTTCGGCTTCGACTGCGTGATGACGCCCTTGTACTCGGGCGGCCAGGCGGATCCCATCAGGTAGCTCGAGATGACGCCACCCTTGGGGTCGCCGTTCTGGTCGAGCGTGAACGACCCGATGACGGTGTCGAGCGCGCTCGTCCCCATGATCGCGTCCAGGACCTTCGCGCGGTCATTCGTGGCAGCCTTCTGGAGGCCGGCGAGGACGATCTCGGCCGCGGCGCGACCGTAGGCGGCATAGAAGGGAGGCGTGTCGCCGTTATGCGCGGCCTTGTAGGCGTCCGCCCAATCCTTGCCCTTGCCGGTCAGCTGGCTGATGTCGACGCCACCGAATGTGAGGTAGGTGCCTGCCGCGGCTGAACCCGCGCCTTCGGCCCACGTCTTCTCGTTGACGCCGTCAGGCCCGAACATCGTGATATCCGGGTTGCCGGCCTTGATGTCCTTCCAGAGCTTGGCCGTCCCTTGGCCGGTGATCGCACCGACGAAGACGACGTCCGCGCCGGACGACTTGATCTTCTGGGCGAGCGAGTTGTAGTCGGACGCCTTCGGGTCATAGCTCTCGGAGCCACCGTTGGCGCTGACGACCTTGCCGCCGATCTTGCCGAAGTGCTGCGCCCACGCTCGACCGATGCCCTGACCGTAGGTCTGGCCGTCGTCGATGACGAAAGCGGTCTTCTTGCCGAGGGAGAACGCCCACTCCGACGAAGCAGCGCCCTGGGCGTCGTCCGTATTGATGTCGCGGGCGTAGTTGCGATAGCCGTTCGGGTAGTACGACTCGGGCTCGCCCGGGGTCGTGACACCGTCAACGGCCTTGGTGAGTCCGGGGTAGCTGTTCGCCGGGCTGACCATGACCAGGCAGGCGCCGTTCAGGATCGGGATCGACAGCTTGGCCGCGCCCGAGTTGTAGGTGCCGATGTAGACCATGGCGTCAGGATCGTTGGCTGCCGTGTTGGCGTTCGCCTGCTCGACCGCGCCGTCCCAGTCGCCGTTCTTGGCGGCAGAGGCGTCGTCGAGGCTCGTGTACTTGATCGAGAAGTTGCCGATCTTCTGGCCGTCAAGCGTTTCCTTGATCGCATTCACGATCGAGGTGCTCTGTGGCAGGCTCGTTCCTTCCAGCGGCAGGCTCGAGTAGATGTGGATCTCACTCGTGCTCTTGCCGACCTTGTTGGCGCAGACCTTGTCCTTGTTGCTCGCCGCAGCGCCACCGCTCGCGGCGGCTCCGCTGCCGCCAGCGCTCGGTGCGGCCGTGCTGCCGCCCGAACTGCACGCCGCGAACGCCAGCACGCTGACGGCCGCGAGTGCTCCCACCTTGGATAGGTTCATTCGGTCTCTCCTCCAAATCACCGGTCGTAACCGCCTGCCACGATCCGGACCAGGCCCCCTGTCGGCGCTCGTCCGCCGCCGTGTCGATCGTCGCGTGCCCTCCCAGGCGGCGATGTCCGAGCGTGACGTGCGGTTCGAGAAACGACGGTGGGATCCCGATTCCGGGCGGCGTGCAGGTGGCCGCCGAAGCGATGCCGTATATTAGCGGACGGCGACCTGAATGCAATACCGGTCGGCCGCACCCTGCGACGTGTCGTGAGCGAGCCTTCGCCCACCGCCGATAAGGGGACGCGGGCCCCGGTTTCGCCTCGCTCGAACCCCGATCGAGGGCCTGGGCCGCCGAACCCCGCGAGGTTGGACCCGCCAGCGTGCAATACCTGGGCCGAGCAGCCCGTGTCACCGATATCGACCGCGCGCATCACCTGAACCGAGGCCGCGGCGGGTGCCGCCGCGCGCCACACCATCCAGAACGCCCCGCCGAGCTGCGTGTCCGCGCCGGCCGGGCCCAGCACTGATACCAAGGAGTCACAGTGGGCAAGAACGTCGCCGTCTTCGTTGACGTAGCGAACATCTTTTATGCGGCGAAGGCCGCCGGCGTGGACATCGACTACGTCACGCTTCTGAAGGCGGCATCCGCCGGGCGCGATCTCGTCCGCGCCTATGCATACACGGGGCTCGACCCGGACAACGAGAATCAGCGGAACTTCCACGACTTCCTGCGTCGCAGCAACTACAAGGTCGTGAGCAAGGACATCCGCAAGTACGGCGACGGCAAGGTCAAGGCGAACCTCGACATCGAGCTCGTCGTCGACATGATGAAGACCGCCCGGAACCTGGACATCGCGATCGTCGTGTCCGGCGACGGCGACTTCGCACCGGCCATCCGCGCCGTCCAGGAGCAGGGAGTCCGCGTCGAGGTCATCAGCTTCCGCGGCAACACGAGCTCCGACCTCATCGAGGTCGCGGACCAGTTCACCGACATCGTCCAGCTCGCGCGCGTCGAGAAGGGGACGCGCTCAGGCAGGCGGGTCGCCGAAGGCGATGATGCCGATCTGTCGATGACCGAGGTCCCCGACAAGCAGACCGAAGGGACCGGCGCGGGACGCGGTCGCGGGCGCGGTCGCGGTCGCGGCCGGGATGCCGAGCCGGTCGCTGCCACGGGCCGGCCGGTCCGCGGACGGTCCCGGACGGGGTCGGCGGAGCCGGCTGCGGCCAGTGCACGCGGCGATGGGACGGGTCTGGTCGCGCTTCCGGGCGAGCGACTGTCGCGTGCGCCCGGCTCGCTGTCCGAGGCCGACCTCGCATCTGCCGAGGTGTTCCGGCTGGACGATCTCGACGAGGACGCGGTCGAGGCGACAGATGGCGTCGCCGTTGACCAGGCAGTGGGCGACGACGGCGATGAGCCGCGGCGCCGGCGCCGGCGTGGCGGTCGCGGTCGCGGTCGCGGCCGAGGGCGCGCTGACGACGAGAACGGTGTCGAGGACGGGCAGGACGCGCCGCCCGTCGAGCGTGTCGCCGCGACTGGCGACCGTCCGGCCGCGTCCGGTCGCGCAGTCCGTCCGGTCGAGCCGGACGAGGACCTCGCGCCCGCCCCACGAGCTCCTCGAGCGACCCCGTTCGGTTCGGTCTGGGATTCCCAGATCGGGACGCCTCCGCCGGCGACGACCCCGCGTGCACCGATCGAGGACGACGAAGACTTCGACGAGCCAGAGATCCCTGAATACCTGATCGCCGAGCAGCGTCGCGGCGGCAACCGCGGCGGCGGCGGTGGGAACCGGGGCGCCCGTGGGGGTCGATCGGCGTACCAGTCCGCGATGGACCGTGAGCGATACGGCCGTGGCGGCGGCGGGGGCGGGATCAACCGCTACCCGGACGTGAGCGCGCGCCCGCGCACGGGCACGCCCCCGCGCGAGGACCGGAGCTACGGTCGCGGCGATCGCCCGGCCGAGCGGCCAGCGGCGCCAACCGCGCCACGCAACTCGAATGAGCCGTGGAGCGACGTGCCACCCGAGCTCGAGGCGATGCTCCGAGCCCAGGTCGCGCAGAAGCCGGCCGCCGGCCGTGGGTCGGCAACACCCCCGGCGACGGGCCGAGATTCGGTTCGTGACGACGACGCGCCTCGATCGGTTTCCGCGACCGAGGAAGCTGACACGGTCGAGGCGTCGGCTCCGGTCGATACCCAAGCACCGGCCGCCAAGCCGCGGGCGGCACGAAAGCTGGCTGCGCCGAAGGACGCTGCTGCGCCGAAGGCCCGAGCTCCGCGCCGGTCGTCAGCGAAGGCGACCGCGAGCGAGGCGACGGCAGCCGGCGGTCCGGAAACGGCCGCGGCGACCGAGCCTGCCGCGGGAAACGTGGACGGCACGACCGCCGACGCGCCTGCCGCGAAGACGGCCAAGCCGCGGGCACCGCGCAAGACAGCGGCGGCAAAGGCGACGTCATCGCCCGACGGCGAGACGCCACCCGATGGCGGGGCGACCGAGACGGCGGCCGCGCCGAAGCGCCGCTCGACCCGGAAGGCGTCCCCGGCCGAACCCGTCTGACGTTTCGGCTGACGCTCGGATGAGCGATGCGGTGGACGGCGGCCTGATGGACGGCGCGCGGACCCGCGGCCAGGCGAGCGCGATCGCTGCAGTCGCCGCGATGGTCCGCGGTCAGCCGCCGCACGCGGTCCTGCTCGTCGGGCCGGACGGCGTCGGGAAGACCACGCTCGCCCTCGACCTCGCCGCCGGGTTGCTGTGCACGGCCGCCCCGGTCGAACGGCCGTGCCGAGCATGCCGGGCGTGTCGGCTCGTCGAGCATGGATCGCATCCGGATCTGCACCGCCTTGGCCCGGCCGGTCCGGGACGCCAGGTCGTGATCGGTGGCCCGGATGCCAAGTACCGGGGCGTCAAGGACCTCATCACTGAGCTCCAGCTCATGCCGGTCGAGGGCGGCGCGCGCGTCGCGATCATCGAGGCAGCGGACCGGATGAACGAGGACGCGCAGTCGGCGCTCCTCAAGACGCTCGAGGAGCCGCCAGCCGGCGTGACGATCATCCTCTGCGCCGACGCCGAGGCTCGGTTGCTCCCGACCGTTCGGTCGCGCTGCTTCCGCGTCCGTCTCGGACTCGTCGGGCCGCGGGACATCGAGGCGATCGTCGCGGACCACGGCGTCGCGGACCCGCCGACCGCCGCGCGCCTGGGTCGGTTGGCCGGTGGCCGGCCGGGTCTCGCCCTCGCGTACGCACGCGCGCCCGAAGCCGTCCTCCTCCGCGCCGAGCTGACCCGGGTCCTGCTCGACATGACCGACGCAGGCCCGGCCGTGCGACTGGCGACCGCGCGCGCTGCCGTCCCGCGGGCGATCGCCCTTGCGGCTGCGCTCGCAGCCGGCGCCACGCAGGCACCTGCTCCGAGGACAGGCCGTCGTCGGGCTGGCGCCGTCGTCGTTGCTGCACCGGAACCAGACGCCGAGGAGACGACCGTTGACGCCGCCGACACCGATGACGCCACGCTCGGCGCGAGCCGGGCGCCCGCCACCGAACGACGTCGCGCGGTCGAGGTGCTGCTCGGGTTGTGGACCGACGTCGCGCGCGATCTCGTCCTCGTGACTACCGGCGGGTCGCGGTCGGTCCGCGACACGGTCCTGCTCGACGAGCTGGCGTCGGTGGCGGCGGCCATCGACCCGGCGGACGCCACAGCCTTCCTCGCTCGGTCCGCCCGCGCGGCCGAGTGGCTTGCGACGAACGTCTCGCCCGAGCTCATCCTCGACACGCTCGTCCTCGCCTGGCCGCGCCGCTCAGTCGCGGCCGCCTGACGCGTCGTGGCTGCATCGGAGCCGGATCCGAGCGCGCCGTCGCGGCTCGACGCGACGATCATCGGCCGCGTTCAGGGCGTCGGATTCCGGTATTTCGTCCTCCGCGAGGCAGCCGCTCTCGACCTGACGGGCTGGGTCGCGAACTCGCCGGACGGCAACGTCCGCTGCGTCGCCGAAGGCGAACGGCCGAAGCTCGAAGCATTGCTGGCCGTGCTCCACCGCGGGCCGGGGTCGGCGATCGTCGAGCGCGTCAGCCTCGCCTGGATGCCGGCGGCGGGATCGTTCACGACATTCGAGGTCAGGAGCGGAGCGCACCGCGGCGATTGAAACGCTGGGCCTATCGGCTGGCGCCGAGGGACGGGTGGGCTATTCCATTCGAACGCCCGTCGGCGGCATCCTCACCCACGATGGAGCCGAACCCTGCTTCCGAGGATCTCCCGGCGCTCTATCGAGCCGTCCTCGACCGTGTCGGCGAGATCGCCGCAGCGGGGCAGCGGACCCTCGCGAACCAGGTCCGCGCGGAGGCGACGCGCATCTATTCACGGGCCTGGGACGACCGGGCACGGCGCGACCTCGAGGCACTCCTGCGGCGCAACCCCGGAACCACGGTCGCTTCTCAGCCGGAGCGGCGTGGCAGCCGTCGCGGGCCGATCCGCGCCGCATGACCTCGCCACGGAAGACGTCGGACCCGAGCGTCTGACATGACGCCGGGTCGACGGGCCGTCGTAGGCTACGTCGGTGTCCGATGAGACGATCCACGACCTGATCGATCGTGCCCTCGAGGCCTACGCCCGGCTCGAGGAGCTCGGCGAGGAGATCGAGGACGAGTGGTCGTACGTCGCCGACCTGTCCGACGCGTGGCGGACGCGGTTCGACGCCGTTGCTGCCCACCGGGGTAGCGTCGAGGCAGCGGACGAATCCGCCATCGCGGTCGACCTCGCCATCGACGAGATCGGCAGGATCGAGGACCCGCATCGCGCCATCGACTGGCTCTCGACCTTCCCGCAGGTCGTCCTGCTGGCGATCGGCGAGCGGCCGTGAGAGCTCGACGGTGAGATTCCAGGACGCCGCCCGCGACGCCCGAGCCGTCGTCTATGCCGGCGTCCAGGCGGACCCGCTCGTCGCGCGCGCCGCCGACCTCCTCGCGCACGCGACCCTTGCCGAGCGCGTCCTCGCGCGGGCGGTCATGAATGGCGAGACGATCGATCCCGACCGGTGGCGCGCGATGTTCCCGACAGTCTTCGGGGCGGGAGCGGATGGTGGGGGAGCCGATGCCGAGCGCTCGGCCGCGATCCTGGACGCGTCGCTCGCAGTGGCGGATCGCGGCGAACAGGTCCGCAGCCAGGTCCGCGGTGCGCTCGTCGAGGAGCTCTCGGCGCGGTTGCTCGGCCGGCGCGTCGGGGCGGACGCCGTCCGCCGGGAGCGCCGGATCCTCTTCGACGGCGTCCGAGCCGAGATCCATCCGTACGACGTGACCGTCGAACGCGACAGTGGCGCGGAAGCGTACGACTGCAAGTGGGGTGCGCGCGGGATCAATGCGGACGTCCTCCATCAGCTCGACGACGCACGGACGAACGCCGCAGGCGAGGACGAGGTGCTGGCGGTCGCGCTCGTCGTGTTCGATGCGCGGCGATCGTGCGACGTTCGGCTCGCGCATCAGACCGCGCCACACGACGCCACCCGGATCGTGACGATCGAGACGCTCGACGGGCTGGCCGAGCCGGCGTCGTGACCGAGCCGGATCGCTGTTCCGCGCCGTACCGCGTCCGGTTCGACGAGTGCAGGCCCGATGGCCGCATCAGGACGTCCGTCCTGCTTCGCTATACCCAGGATCTCGCCGCGCTCCATTCGTCCGATCGTGGGTTCGGCCGCGATTGGTACGCGACGCGCGGCATCACGTGGCTGGTGCGTGCCGCCGAGGTCGAGGTCCTGGCGCCGATCGAGATCGCGGAGGAGCTTGTCGGAACGACCCAGGTCGCCGGCTGGCGACGCGTGTGGGCACGTCGCCGCACCGAGTTCCGCGACGTCTCGGCCCAGCTTGTCGCGACCGTCCGGATCGATTGGGTGTTGCTCGATTCGCGGGGTGTCCCGACGCGGATCCCGGCAGAGTTCGAGCCCGTCTTCGGAGCCGCGCCGACGACGGTCGGCCTGGCACGGGTCGACCTCGGCGACGTGCCGCCCGACGCAGAGCGGTCAAGCCGGACCGTCCGGCCGCACGAGCTCGACCCGATGGACCACGTCAACAACGCGGTCTACGCGGACTGGCTCGACGAGGCGATCATCGGCGCCGACGACGGGCGCGCAGTCGAGGCGATCCCCAGACTCGCCCGGCTCGAGTACGCACGTGCGGCTGCGCCGGGCGCGACGGTCGTCGCCGATGTCTGGCGCGATGGCCCGGCATGGTCATGTCGCTTGTCCGATCCGGAAGGCGACCTGTTGCGCGCTCGTCTCGAGCCGCTGACCGGGTCGAGGGAGAGCGCGTCGTGACGCCTGAGCCGGATCCGGTCTTCGACCCCGACGGGTATCGCTCCTCGCTGCTCGCGGCGCTTGGCGAGGACGATCCGGCAGACGCCCAGCGCGAAACGGTGGCCGCGATCCGAGCCATCGTCGCCGACGCCGGGCCGCTCCTCCGCGTCCGGCCGGAGGCGGGCGAATGGTCGGTCCTCGAGTGCGTCGGTCATATCGTCGACGCGGAGCTCGTCGCCGGCACGCGAGAACGGTGGATCATCAGCGAGGACGAGCCGCGCATCGTCGGGTACGACCAGGCGCTCTGGGTCGACCGGCTCGACCACAACGCCGACGACGCCGAGCTCCTCATCGCGACGTTCGAGGCGATCCGTGCCGCGAACCTCGACCTATGGGCCCGCCGGCCGGCCAACGATCGCCGGCGCGTCGGCCGCCACGAGGAACGCGGCCCGGAGAGCTACGAGATGACGTTCCGCCTCGCGGCCGGCCATGACCGCGTCCACCTCGCGCAGGCCCGCCGGGCGCTCGAGGCGGTCCGCCGGCGAGCCGGAGAGTAGGGGCGGGCGCTACGGATCGTCCGTGCGGTGGAGGGGCTGCCGAAGGACGATCGGGTCGCCCAGCCACTGTGCGGCGGGCGTCGCCCAGTAGGTCGCCATCGCCCCCAGTCGCGCGGCGTACGTCGCCCGCGCCGCCTCGAACTGCGGCCACGCCTCGTCCCTTGGGCAGAGGACGTAGCCTGCGTCGCGGAGCCGGTCGCATGCAGCGTCGAACGCCGAGCGCTCGAGGGTCGGCGGCT
>JBJMNA010000259.1:0-5424 GCA_045804485.1 Chloroflexota bacterium | reverse complement strand
GCATGTCGAGATCGTCGTCGATGGCCCTGACGAAGCGTTCGTGGAGCGACCGTCCTGCGTCGGACAGCGGCGCGACGGGCGCGGTGGCGTGATCGGCAAGCGCGTACGACACGGAGCCGTCGGACCCGTGGCCGGCGATGCCTATCGCGACCCCGGTCGGCCGGTCGCCGGCTCGGCCCGCGCGCAAGGGCGGGGGAGCGGCCCACGGCCCATCCGCCGGCGGGGGCCCGAGCGCGAGCACCCCTGCGCGCAACGATGCGAGCGCCGCGGCCGCGGCATCGACGGACCGATCCGAGAACTCGAGCTTCCTCGAATACCTCGATGTCAGGGTCAGGTATCGGAACGCCAGCGGATCGATGCCTCGTTCGGCGAGCTCCGTCACGCGCAAAAAATTGCCCGCCGACTTCGCCATCTTCCGACCGTCCATGAGCAGGAACTCGCCGTGGACCCAGTGTCGCGCCGGGACGTCGCCGGTGATCGCGGCGGTCTGGGCGATCTCGTCCTCGTGGTGGGGAAAGACGTTGTCGATGCCGCCCGTGTGGATGTCGAAGCGCGGACCGAGATAGCGCATCGCCATCGCCGAGCATTCCAGGTGCCAGCCCGGAAAGCCGTCACCCCAGCGCCTCGTCGGCCATTTCAGCACCCGTCCCGGCCCGGCCGATTTCCACAGGGCGAAGTCGGCTGAGTCGCGCTTGTCGGGCTCGACGTCGCCACGATGTCCCGCGCGGAGGTCGGCCAACGTGTTGCCCGACAGCTGCCCGTAGCCCGCGAAACGCCCGACGTCGTAGTACACGTTCGCGTCGGCTGTCGCGTAGGCGTAGCCCGCGTCCTCGAGCGCCTCGGCCAGCGCGACCATCTCCGGGATGTGGTCGGTCGCGCGTGGGAAGACATGAGCCGGCAGGATGTTGACCGCCGCCTCGTCGGCGTGGAACGCAGCCTCGTACGCGTCGGCGATCTCGGCCGGCGTCTTGTGCTCGAGGCCCGCTGCAACGAGCATCGGGTCCGCGCCCCGGTCGAACCCTTCGTCGCGCAGGTGGCCGACGTCGGTGATGTTCTTGACGTGGAAGACGTCGATGCCGTGGTAGACCAGCACGCGCCGGATGAGATCCGCGAGCAGGTTGCTCCGCAGGTTCCCGACGTGAGCGAAGCGGTAGACGGTCGGGCCGCACGTGTACATCCGGATCCGTCCCGGCTCGAGCGGCTCGACGGTCTCGATCCGGCGAGTGAGGGTATTGCGCAGCCGGAGGGTCATCCTGCTGCCAATGCTAGATGAGTTCGACACTGGCCCTAACGTTTTGGGCCCGGAGTCGTTATCCCATCAGAGGCCTCGCGGTCCAGTTCCATCGTTCCCCCGGCGGTGTGGACAGGCGAGGCCTCATCGCATGTCCGAGGAGCGTTCGAACGGCGCCAGCAGGGCTCCGGGTGGACCCGCCCTATACTCCCGGCGATGCGCCGACTCACCACCCTCGCCCTCCTGGCGACGCTGCTCGCCTCGTGTGGCGGCGGCGTCGCGGCCGGTCCCGACCGCCCGGTCCGGATCCTCTCCGGCGAACCCACCACGCTCGATCCGGCGGCGCAGGGTGATGCCGGGAGCGCCGCCATCACGGCGCAGCTGTTCGAGTCGCTGACCGCATTCGATGCCGACCTCCACGTCCGCCCGGCCCTGGCCGAATCCTGGACCTTCGCCGAGGGCGGACGTCAGGTGACCTTCACGCTGCGCCCGAACCTGACGTTCTCCGACGGAAGCCCGCTTCGTCCATCCGACGTCGCCCGGAGCTGGCTCCGGTTGATCGACCCCAAGCGACCGTCACCGCTCGCCTCGCTCGCCCTGGACATCGAAGGCGCGGAGGCCTATGTCCGAGGCCAGTCGTCGGATCCGGCGAGCGTCGGGCTGCACGCCGACGACGCCGCGCGGACGCTGACCGTGGACCTGACCCGACCGGCGACGGATTTCGTCAACATCGTCGCGGGGCCGTCGTTCGGGGTCGTGCCACCGGGCGTCGATGGCGACCCCGAGCCGGCGCTCCGCCCGGGCAAGGACTTCGTCGCGAGTGGCGGGTACGTGCTCAGCGGCACGACCGATGGCGGACTCGAGCTCACAGCCAACGACCATTACTGGGCGGGCAAGCCCGCTGTCACCACGATCGACCTGATCGCCGACCTCGGCGGGCGTGGGTCGGTCGAGGCGTTCTCCGCGGGCGACCTCGACTACGCCCCCGTGTCCGACATCGACGCTTCATGGCTGGCCTACGACGACAAGCTCGGCAGCCAGCTGCGGCAGGTGGGGTCGCTCGCCGTCCAGTACTACGGCTTCGATACGACGAAGCCGCCGTTCGACGACCCGCTCGTTCGGCAGGCGTTCGGTGCGGGTGTGGACTGGCGGCGGATGGCGGCTCTGTCCGGGACCGACGCGACCGTGCAGGTGGCGAACTCGATGGTCCCGCCGGGCATCCCGGGCCGGAGCGAGACGGACTTCCTGCCGCGCTACGACCCGGCCCACGCGCGGGACCTGCTTGCCAAGGCGGGCTACCCGGGTGGTGCCGGGTTCCCGACGACCACGCTGCTCACCGGCGGCTCGCAGTTCGACAAGGCGATCGTGACGGAGGTGAAGCGCGAGCTCGGGATCACGCTCCAGCCCGAGACGATGGCCGAGGGCTACTTCGATCGCCTGTCGACGGATCCGCCGGCGATGTGGGCGCTTTCCTGGGTGGCTGACTACCCGGGACGGAACGATTTCCTCGGCGTCCTGCTCGGGACCGGCGCATCGAACAATTACGGGCACTGGAGCTCGCCGGAGTTCGATGCCGCGATCGCCGAGGCGGTGTCCGCGACGGACCCAGCGGCCGCGTCCGCTGCCTACGACCGCGCGGAGGCGGTCGTGCGGGACCAGGTGCCGGTCGTGCCGCTGTCGTACGGTCCCGGTTGGGCGCTGACCCGCGACGGCCTCCTTGGCGCCGGGCAGAACGGCCTCGGCATCGTCCGGATGGCAGGCCTCGAGTGGGCCAAATGATGGCGTCCGTGAAGGGACGGCTGCTCCTCGTGGTGGCCGTGATCGCGCTCCTCGGGACGTTGGCGCCGACCGCCGTGGCGGCCGCGGAACCAACGTTCGGGACGCCCACGGCGACCTCGAAGTTCGACGTGGGCATCGACTTCAACCAGCCGTTCCACGCGGACGGGGCGCTTTCCCGCGCTGAACTCCTATTGACCTTCGCCGACGCGATCGGCCCGAGTGTCGTCGAGGTGCCGCTGACCGCCACGAACGGGGAGACGTTGAGCTACAAGCTCGAGACAGCCGGGCAGCGCCACCTGATCCCGAACACGGCGATCAAGGCGCGCTGGCGCATCTTCCCGGCCTCGGATCCGGAGCACGGTGTGCTCGGACCGGAGCTGCGCACCGTCTACGCGGATGACCGGTTCGACTGGAAGACCGTGTCAGGCGACCTCGTGCGCGTCCACTGGTACGAGGGCAGCGACGGGTTCGCGGCCAAGGCGCTCAAGCTTGGCGAGGACGAGGTCCGCGACACCTCGAAGCTCCTCGGCGTCACCGAGACAGAGCCGGTCGATTTCTTCGTCTACGCCAACCACGACGACTTCTACGGCGCGCTCGGCCCGGGTGCGCATGAGAACGTGGCAGGGACGGCGTTCGCCAACATCCGAACGCTGCTCGGGCTCATCCCGCCGGGCGACATCGACGACCCGCTCGTGGCAGTCCGGATCCCGCACGAGTTCGTCCACCTCGTCTTCGACACGGCGTCGTCGAACCCGTACCACTTCCCGCCGCGCTGGCTGAACGAGGGTCTCGCGGTCTACCAGAGCGAGGGCTACGGCTCGGACGACCGTGGCGCGGTCGAACAGGCAGCGAGGGCCGGGACGCTCATCCCGCTCGACGGGCTGACAGGCGAGTTCCCGAACGGTGAGGACTTCTTCCTGGCGTACTCGGAAAGCGTCGGTGCGGTCGACTACATGATCCGGACCCACGGCGCCGACGCGCTCGTGAAGCTGATCCGCTCGTACGCGCAGGGTCGCACGGACGACGAGGCGTTCACCGCGGCGCTCGGCGTCGACATGACCGCGTTCGGGCAAGCGTGGTTCAACGAGGTCAAGGCGAAGGCGCCGACGCGGTACGGCCCCCAACCGGCACCGCCGGGTCCCGTCCCGGCCGCCTGGGGCGGAGTCGCCGGAGGCGCGGGCGCTGCTGCCGTGCCGGGAGAGACCAGCAAGGCGCCTCCGGCGGTCGGCGCGACGGCCGCGGCCGACCCGGTCGCGGTCCCGAACGGCACGTCCGATCGGTCGAGCGGCGTGCTCATCCTCGCGGTCGTGGCGATCATCGCCATCGTCGCGATCGCGTTCCTCGTCGCGCGCCGGCGCCGACGGCCGACCGACCCGGCTGGGTGAGGATGGCGCGGCTCCGCGCCGTCCCGAGCTGGCAGATCACCCTCGGGGTCGCGTTGCTCGCGCTCGGCTTCCTCGTCGCCGCGCAGCTCGCGTCCGAAGGCCCACGGGTCCGATACACGACGCAGGAGCGAACACCGCTCGTCGAGACCGCGAACGAGCTGCAATCCCAGCAGGACGGCCTCAAGGATCGTGTCCTCCAGCTTCGGGAGCAGATCCAGGCCGTCGAGGGACAGGGCGCCAATTCGGCAGATACCGTCCGCGACCTCAATACGGAGCTCCAGCAGGCGCGAGTCGCCGCCGGGCTGATCGCGCTGACAGGAACCGGGATCGTCCTCCAGCTCGAGGACTCGAAGGCTCCCGTCCCACCTGACGGCAACGAGTCTGATTATCTCGTCGGGTCGCGCGACATCCGGACGGTCGTCGAGGAGCTGTGGGGCTCGGGCGCGGAGGCCATCGCGGTCAACGGCGAGCGGATCACGCCGACCTCCGCGATCATCGACGTCGGGGCGTCCCTCCTCGTCAACTCCGCCTATCTGACGCCGCCGTACCAGGTCACCGCTCTCGGCCCGCCCGAGCTGTACGACCGGCTGAGCGCGTCGCCCGGGTTCGTCGATTTCGTTCGCGCGCGGAGCGAGGGATACGGGATCCGCGTCTCGATCGCGGAGCCGGGGTCCGTGGACATGCCGGCCTTCGTCGGCACGGTGACCCTCCGCTACTCCAGGCCCATCGAGTCGCCGTCGCCTCCTCCGTCGACCCAGCCATCGGCCGCTGCCACCGGATCGGGCGGCTGACGATGCATCGACGGTCGAGCCAGCTGACGATCGCATTCGTCGCGGCCCTCCTCGGCATCCTCGTCGTGGTCCAGCTTCGGTCGCAGGCGGGACCGAGCGGGCTCGCCCAACTGTCCTCGCAGGACCTGACCGTCCTCGTCGCGAACCTCAACGCACGCAACGATCAGCTGCGGCGCGAAACCTCGCTTCTCGAGGGCGAGCTCGGGACGCTCCAGGCGAACCGTGCCCGAGGCGACGT
>JBJMNA010000258.1:0-10576 GCA_045804485.1 Chloroflexota bacterium | reverse complement strand
GGCCCCGCACTGAGCGCAGAACTTCCGGTCGGGACGATTCTCCGTCCCGCAAGCGGCACAGCGCACGCGCGCCCTCCCTTCTCGGGCGAGAGCGTAGACCATCGTGCGCGATCACGACCACGGCTATCGCGGGCGACCCACGGCGACCACGGGATCGATCGTCGTGACGGCCGTCCCCCACTCCCCGCCGATGACGTCGCGCCAGTCGATCGCGACCCGGAGCGGGCCGGTCGGTGGCTGCTCGGGCAGCCGTAGCGTCGCCGCGAAGCTGCCGAGACCGAGGGCGTGGCCACCGACGGAACCCGGCTGGGTGTCGTCCACGACGATCCCGGCCGTCTGGCTGGCCAGTCGATGGCCGTCGGCCGCCATCAACCCGACGGTGACGCTATCGATCGCGAGCGGCGCGGAGCCCGCGACGGAGACGACGGATCTCGTCCCGGACCGTTCGACCGTCACCGGCCAGATCTCGATCGGGCCGTTCGAATGCAGCGTCAGCGGCCGCTGGATCGCGGCCGCCGCCGTCATCTGCAGCGCCGTCCGCGGCGGCAGCGCACCTGGTGCCAGCACCGAGACGACGAGGCGCGCGTCGGTCGTCACCGGCGGCGCGAAGACGGGGATCGCGACGGACCACGAGCCCGCGTGGTCGACCTGGACTGTGGTCCACCCGATCACAGCGCCGCCGACGACGACGCCGAGGTCGATGGTGCCGACAGCCTCCTCCGCGCCGCCGCGAACCGCGATGACCGCGCCATCGATCGTCGCGCCCGCTGCGGGGGTCACGATCGAGAACGGCAGCGTCGGCTCAGCGGCGGTGTCGCGCGCGGCCGATCCGACAAGCGACGGGTGGACGGCCGTTCCGGGCACGAAGCGACCGAGGATGCCGATGGCGACGACCGTCAGGACGAGGCCGGTGGCGAGCCAGACGCGCCGGCCGCGCCCCGCCAGCTCGCCCGAACCGAAGTCCGCGTGTTCGATGTCGTCCTCCCAGACGTTCGCCGGCGTCAGGTCCGGCGCTCCGAGCCACGTCTCGGGCTCGGTCGCGGTCGGTTCGATCCGGCGGATCTCGATCTTCATCGCGTCTCCAATGGGTGTGATGGGGCGGTGACGGGCGCGGCGAGGCGCGCTGAAGGAGGGCTGCGTTTCGATGTGGGTGTGCGGCGGCGGACCGATCCGCCGGGGTCAGCAGTGGCGGGTGACGCCGCTCATGGGCCGGCCTTCCGCTGCCAGCTGCCGAGATCAAGACTGTTCAAACCCTGGATCCCCCAGGATTGCGGGGTCTGGACTGCCCATGGCAGCGTCTCGTACTGGCCTCCGTCAGGATCGAGAAGGTAGGCGTCCCGCGGCCCGGCTCGTTCGAGGGCGAACAGCCGGGAGCTGTCCGGTGCCCATGTGATGATCGGCGCACCGGGCGACCATTCGTCGGCGTCCTTGCCGTCGACGATATCCGGGCCGGTCATCGTCACGTTCAGGTCCGTGAGTCGGACGATCGCGTAACGCCACACCGACCGGTCCAGGTCGTACCGGACGAACGCGATCCGGGTGCCGTCGGGCGACCAGGCAGCATCTCCGTCGACCGAGCCGTCGACCGGGTTGGTGATCGGATGGGGGTTGCCGCCGTCCGAGTCAAGCATGAAGAGTCGCATCCACCGCGCCTCGGGAGTCACGTCGTACTGCTGGACGACGATGTGCTTGCCGTCGGGCGACCAGATCGGGTTGCGCAGGTCCTTGATATCGGCTTTGTCATTCCAGTACCCGTCGGAGTTCTCCGCCAGCGTGGCGAGGTATGGCTCGATCAAGGTGGTCAGGTGGGTCCCGTCCGAGTCCATCGCGAACAGACCGGTGAGCGACCCGCTCTGACCCGTGAACAGGATCCGCCGGCCGTCCGGCGGCTGGAACGCGAAGGAATCGATCCGGAGGTCGTGCTCGCGCGCCGCCTGATCGATCGCGACGGGCGGTCCATCTCCCGCCGCGTCGAATGACAGCAGCCGCCCGTCGAGACGCTCGTTCGTCTGGACGACGATGCGGTTGCCATCCGGCGTCCAGCTCGCGGACCAGGGGATCTCGAGGAGCGGGGTCGCCGTGATCCGCGTCAAGCCCGTGCCGTCGGGGTTCATGACCATGATGTCCGTGGCCGCGCCGGGCGTCTCGCCGAACTGGCGGTAGAACGCGATGCGCGTGCCGTTCGGCGAGTAGAAAGGCTCGAAATCGACCTCCGGTCCGCGGACGATGAATTCGGCTGGAGCACCGAGCGACCCGGTCGCGATATCGCCGGCCGAGCTGAAGACGATCGCTCCGTTCCTCGCCGGTCCGAATGGCGCGGGGAGTCGCGGCCGCGTCCCGACATAGACCGCTGCGGCGGCGAGGGCGACGCTCAGCGCGAGGAGCCCGAGAACCGGGACCATCCGATGACCGGCGATCGCCGGGGTGGTGACTCGAGGGAGCCAACGATCGGGCAGGAGCCAGACCGGTCGCTGGCGGGCCTGCGCCGTCCGGGCGAGGACGAGGTCGGCGTAGTCGGGCGCCGGACCGCGGCCGAGGTCGGTAAGGATGGACGGGAGCGATTCCTCGATGCGTCGGTCGATCGTCATGCCAGCGTCCTCTCCGGGATCCGCAAGCCGTCTGCAGTGACGTCCGGCGGGAACGTGGCGCGCATGTCGCCGAGGGCCCGGTGGAGCCGGGACTTGACCGTCCCGACCGGGATACCGAGGACGCCGGCGACATCGGTCAGCGGCATGCCCACGTAGTAGTGAAGGACGACGATGGCCCGTCCGCGTGGATCGAGACGCCGAAGGACCCCGTCGACGAGGTCTCGGTCGGCGATCTCGGATGCGGGGTCGGGTTCCGTCGCGACGTGGATCTCGCCGATCTCGACCTCGATGGCTCGGTGGCCGCGACGTCGCAGCTGGTCCAGGCAGGCATTGACGACGAGCCGGTAGAGCCAGGCGTCGAACCGGTCGGGGTCGCGCAGGGCGCGCAGGTCGCGCCAGGCGCGGAAGAGCGCGTCCTGGACCGCATCGCGTGCGAGCTCCGGATCGCGGAGGATGAGCCGCGCCGCGACATCGAGTCGGCCGATGGACCCGTGGACGAGCGCGGCGAAGGCGTCATGGTCGCCTTGCTTCGCGCGGTCCACGAGCGATCTCTGATCCACCATCGCCTCTGGCTCGGGGAGCGGTCATGTCGGCCGCTCGTCACCCACTATGGCGCCCTCCTGTCGCAAACGGTTCTCCCGGCGCTCGCAGGCCGGGTATCGTCGCGGCGATGACTCCGCAAGCTGATCGCGTCACGAGGTTCCGAGCGCTCCACGAGACTGGCTGCTTCGTCATCCCCAACCCGTGGGATGCGGGCAGCGCTCGCTATCTCGAGATGATCGGGTTTGCCGCAGTCGCGACGACGAGCTCTGGGTTCGCCTGGACGCTCGGCAAGGCCGACACGACGGTCACGCTCGAGGAGGCAGTCGCGCACCTCGAGGCGATCTCTGCTGCGGTATCGATCCCCGTGAACGCCGATTTCGAGGGCGGGTTCGCGGTCGAGCCCGCCGGCGTTGCGGCGAACGTGTCGCGAGCGGTCGCCACCGGGATCGCCGGCATCTCGATCGAGGACTCGACCGGGGACGAGGCCGCGCCATTGTTCGAGTTCGACCTGGCGGTCGAGCGGATCCGGGCGGCACGCGCGGCGATCGACGCGAGCGGGACCGGCGTCCTGCTGACGGGCCGGTCCGAGGGCTTCATCGCCGGCCGGCCCGATCTCGCGGAGACGATCCGGCGGCTGGCGGCCTATGCGGATGCAGGCGCGGACTGCCTGTACGCGCCGGGACTCCGGTCCATGGCGGCCATCTCGGCCGTCGTCGCGGCGGTCGCGCCCAAGCCCGTCAACGTGCTTGTCAACACGGATTTCACGACGGTCGAGGACCTTGCCGCGCTCGGTGTGCGCAGGATCAGTGTCGGCGGTGCGCTGGCGCGCGCGGCGTGGACCGGCTTCATCGCCGCGGCCACCGAGATCGCAGAGCACGGGACGTTCACGGGTCTCGCGGTCCCATCGCCCGAGCTCGACCGTCGGTTCGGCGGCTGAAGCCCGTCCGCCGACGATGACCTCGACACGGATCGCGTTGGTGACCGGCGGCGGCACGGGGATCGGCCGCGCGTCGTCGGTCGCGCTCGCCGGCGACGGCTTCACGGTCGTGGTCACGGGCCGGCGGCTCGACCCGCTCGAGGAGACGGTCGAACGGTGTCGCGCGACCGGTTCGGACGCCCTCGCCGTCGCGAGCGACATCACGGACCCCGCATCGGTCGACGCGCTGTTCGTGACGATCGCTGCGCGGTTCCGGCGGCTCGACGTGCTCTTCAACAACGCCGGCGTTGCCTCGCCAGCGGCGTCGGTCGGGGACCTTCCGATCGCGACGTGGCGCGAGGTCGTGGACACGAACCTCACCGGGACGTTCCTGATGACGCAGGGTGCGTTCAGGCTCATGCGCTCACAGGAACCGCGTGGCGGCCGGATCATCAACAACGGCTCGGTCGCCGCGCAGGTCCCCCGCCCGCTCGCCGTCGCCTACACCGCGACGAAGCACGCGATCACGGGACTCACGAGGTCAACGTCGTTGGACGGCCGGCCCTACGACATCGCCTGTGGCCAGATCGACATCGGCAACGCCGCCACGGAGATGGCAGGGCCGCAGCGGGCTGGCATCATCCAGGCCGACGGGCGGACCGCGATCGAGCCGACGATGGACGTCGAGGACGCCGCTCGCGCCGTCGCGTTCATGGCGAGCCTCCCGCTCGACGCCAATGTGCAATTCATGACCGTGACCGCGACGAAGATGCCCTACATCGGGCGCGGCTGAGGCTCCTCCGGCGGCACGAGCTCCACCAGGATCGCGCCCGTCACATTCGCAACGGTCGAGCGGCCCCAGATCTCTCGCCAGTCGGCCACCGAAGCCATGGTCGTGTGACCGTGAAGCCAGACCGGTGGTCGGCGACGATCGAGGAACCAGCGATACCCGGCATACCCGAGGTGGTACCTGTCTGCCGCAACGTCGCCGACGCCTCGCGGCGGCGCGTGGCTGACGACCATCAGGGGTCTCGACCGCCGGCTTAGACCGCGACGCGCGAGCTTCCGTTCGGCTCGGAAGACATCGAGCCACGCGCGCGTCTCGTCGCGCTCGACCCGCTCTCGATCGAGTCCCGGCCATTCGAACGGCACGACGGTGATCCCGCTGATGTCGACCGGCAGACCGCTTCGCAACGGATCCGGTGCAGCGGTCGCGGTCCGCTCCCAATGGCCGCCGACGTCGTGGTTGCCACGGACGTAGGCGAGCGGCGCTCCGAACGCGTCGGCGAGGAACCCGAGGTAGCCGGGCTCCAGGTCACCGCACCCGATGATGCTGTCGACCTTCCCGATCGCCTCGCGGTTGACCTCGTACTCGAGTGCGCGGTCGACATCGTCCGAGACCGCAAGCAGGCGGATCGGCGCCCCGCCTCGACCCTCGAACGGTCGCGGATCGGGCCACGTGACGGTGAGCCGGCGGGTCACGGCTCGTCCGGCCCGGGCTCCGAGGCGATCCGGTCCTCGTGCGACAGATCGTCACTCGGGCGGTGGCCCGAGGCCGCGGTCCGCAGTGCACGCGAGCCGCCCATCGTCGGGCCGAGGTCGATGATCGGCTCCGTGCGATGCCCGCCTGGCGGGACCATCTCGACGATCGTCGCGTCGATCTCGGGCTGACCGTTGTAGAGCGCGAGCCCCACGCGGTTGTGGCCATCGGCGACCCAGTAGCGATCCGCGTACTTGACGACATCGATCGGGGGAAGGATCGCCAGGTCCTTCTGCGACTGCTGCAGACGCCGCCAGCGGCCTTCCCAGTTCCTGCCACGGAACGGCTTGAGTGGAAGGAAGTCCCCGCCGCGCTGGTCGCCGCCGCCGATCGCGGTCCCGGCGATCTCGTCGACCGGGATCGTCCGGAGACCGACCTGGACCGGGCGTGCGCGACGGACGTCCGGGTGTTCCTCGTTGAGGTTGAGCAGCGGCGTCGCCCCCATCCGACGGATCCGCCGGACGCGCGCTCCGGGCCGCTCGGACATCGTCCGTTCGACGCCGTCGATCGCGGCGCCGATCCGGCCGACGATGGGATCGGTCGCCGTCGTCACGAGACCGCCGATCGCCTTGGCAGTGCGCCGGGCAGGCTTCGTGACACGCCGCAGCCGGCGGCGGCCGGAGGAGGCCGGAGTCTCCGTATCGGGGTCGTCGTGCGGGCCTTCGTCGCGTTCCGTCATCGCACGAAGTGTGCCCCAGGATCGCGGTTCGGGTCGTGGATGGACGACGACGCCGGCCGTTGTCATGGCCGTGTTAGGGCCGCTCCGAAGCGTCGCGGTCCCGCTGTCACCGCTGCCGCGAAACCATCATCCCAGCCGCGGACCGTCCCAGAACGGGAGCCGCTGGACCCGATCCGACCGCACGGTCGGGCACGCAGACCAGAGGTGGGATATGACCACGCGAACACGATCAGGACAGTCTTCTTCGTCCGCCGGCATGACCGGCAGCGACATGGGCACTGGGACGGACACCAAGTCATTGACCGATACGGCTTCGACCGTTGCCGACGAGGCGACCAAGACCGTCGAGCAGACCGCTGCCGACGGCATGACGCAGGTCAGCGAGATCCTTCACCAGGTCGCTGATGCGACCCGGCAAGCGAGCCAGAGTCTTCAGACGGATCAGCCGCAGGTCGGCCGGCTCATCTCGACGGGTGCCGACAAGATCGACGAAGCCGCGAACTATGTCGCGGGACACCGACCGGGTGAGCTGATGAACGGCGCGCAGTCCTTCGCGCGAAGCCAGCCGGCCGTCGTCATCGGTGGCGCGCTGGTTGCCGGGCTCGTCATCGGGCGCGTGCTCCGCAGCGCAGGCGGCCAGTCGTCGCAGATGCAGGGCGGTGACCAGGGTTGGTACCGAGCCGGATACCAGGGCACGACCACGGGATCGCTCGGAACGACGGGCGTCTCGAGCGGCTACGGCACCGGCTACGGGGCGACCTACGATCAGTCCCGCACCAATGGCGGGTCGATGGCGACGGACGGTGGCTCCATGTCGACCGGCGGCTCGATGTCGAGTGGCGGCTCCATGTCGAGCGGCAGCTCAGCGGTGAGCCGCGAATCGACCATGGACCCCGCGGAGGGGTGATCGATGGAGCAGCGAACCGATCAACGAACTGATCAACGCTCGCTCGGCGAGCTGTTCGGCGACCTGAGTCGGTCGCTGAGCACGCTCATCCGCCAGGAGATCGTGCTCGCCCGGACCGAGATGACGTCGAAGGTGACGCACATGTCGCGCGACGCCGGGATCATCGGCCTTGGCGGTGCGCTGCTCTACGCGGCCGTGCTCGGGCTTCTCGCGACGCTGGTCCTCCTCCTCGTCGAGGCCGGGCTTGCGCCCTGGCTCGCCACGCTGATCGTGACGATCATCGTCGGCGTCGCAGGCGCACTGATGGTCGCCGGCGGACAGGATCGATTGAAGAAGGCCGACCTCGTGCCCCATCGAACGGTCGGCACCGTCGATGAGGACGTCGAGTGGGCGAAGGAGCGATTTCGATGAACGAACAGGAGACGACCGTCGTCGGCGACGAGTTCGCGTCGAACGACGATGTCGTGGACGCGAGCGACGTCGCGATGTCCGACGACGATGAGGCGGCCCGTCTCGAGGCCGACATCGCCGCGACCCGCGAGGAGATGACAGGGACGGTCGAAGCCATCGGCGATCGACTCGCGCCGTCCAGCCTCGTGAAGGAAGCCACCAGCACCGTCCGCGACGCGACGGTCGGAAAGGTAGGAGACATGACCAGCACAGCGACAGACGCCCTGAGCGGCGCCGGAAGCACAGTCCAGCAGACCGGCAGCGGGATCCTCGAGACCATCAAGCAGAACCCGATCCCGGCTGCCCTGACCGGCATCGGCCTCGCGTGGATGTGGACGCATCGCGCGAACGCGTCGATGGGCAAGAGCGACTGGCAGGGCTCGTACGGGCAGGGCTCGTACGGGCAGGGCTCGTACGGCTTCGAGCGGAGCGGCTACGGCACGTCGTCCGACCGCTGGGGCACGGGCACGGGCAGCGGCACCGGGTACGACGCGTGGGCCGGTGACCAGACGCAGTCCGAAGGCATCGGCGACAAGGTCGGCGAGAAGGTCGGCGACGTCACCGATGAGGTCGGTCGCCGCGCATCGCAGATGGGCGACGTGGCCGGCCGCGTCCCGAGCCAGATCGGCGGCGGCGCACAGGGCATCGCCCGGCAGGCGCAGGACGTCATCGAGCAGAGCCCGCTGGCTGTCGGCGCGGTCGCGCTCGCGGTCGGAACGGCGATCAGCATGGTCCTGCCGGTGACGCAGACCGAGCGTCGCGTGCTCGGCCCGACGGCCGGCCAGGTCCTTGGCAAGGTCGAGGACACCGCGACGGACGCGCTCCAGAAGGCGCGCGAGACGACTCCGGCCTGACCCATCCAGCCACCGAACCTGACGCGGCGGGGCCTTTCGGCTCCGCCGCGTCACTGTGATTCCGACAGCTCCGGCATCTCGAGCGCGGTTTCACAGGCGTGCAGCAGCAGCCCGAGGCACCACGCGTGCGACAACCGGCCGACCTCGCCGATGGGACCGCCGTAGCGCGTCTGGTAGTAGCGCTCCGGTGTCATGCCGCGCCGCCCCCCGAGGTCGCCGTCCTCGGCGACGAGGCATTGGCGGGCCGCGGCGAGATGTTCGCGCGACGCCTCGACGTAGTGATCGTCACCGGTCGCGCGAGCGAGCCTGACCATCTCGGGAACGCAGACGAGCCCGTAGGTGTGGAGATGCTGGTTGGCGGGTGACGCCTGGTCCAAGCCACGGGTCAGAAAACCGCGCCTCCCCAGGACGCTGTCCGGCGGCAGTGCGACGTCGTAGAGATAGCGGAACGTCAGCGCCCAGTCCGCGGCGAGCGTGGCGAGATGGAGCCAGCGTCGTCGCTCGACCTCGTCGGCGGAGATGGCGAGAAGTGCGACGTAGGCCATGACCGCGACGTAGCCGTCCTCCGACGTCGGCCCGACGTCGACATCCTCGGGAGCTCCGCGCAGATCGCCCTCGGCCACCGCCGTGCCGTAGGACTGGCCCGCTCGACGCGCCACATCGACGAACGCCGCGTCGCCCGTCGCCGCGGCGTACTCGACGAACGCAGGGATCCACGCGAGGGCCGACGTCCCGTCTCGGGTTAGGACCGTCCCCGACCTGGCGTCCCAGTCGGAGGGGAGCGAGCCGTCGGCGGCCTGCGCGCCGGCGACGTAGTCGAGATTGGCCCGGACGGCGTCGAGCCACCGTTCCCGATCGTCCTGCGACGACACCGCCGCGCGGATCATGAACAGCGCGGCTTCGGCGAGCGTCCGGCCGTGCACGGCGTCCGGCCCGGGCGTCCAGCCCTTGCCCCACCCGGCGTCGCGCGTCCACTGGCCCCAGAAGGTCCCGGATGGAGACCGATTCGCCGCGATCGCGTCGAGCACCCGTCGTCCTGAGGCGGCCGCGGCCGGGTCGCCCACACGCATCCCATGGACCAGCAGGGCGGCCGCCGTCGGCGCACCACTGAGCCAACCGACATGCATCGCCATCCGGTCGCCCTCGACCTCCGCGTCCGGGTCATCCCCGCGGGCGAACGCCGCCGTCTCGATGATCACGGAATCGCGCGGCCGGTCGTGCCAGCGGAGCAGGCCATCGGACGCGAGGTCGGCGGCATCCGCGAGGCTCATGACATCCGGGCGGGCGCCTGGAGATGTGCCCCCTAACCATCGGTCCAGATCACGGACGATCTCACGGTCGGCCGTCTCGCCGTCCTCGACGACATACGCGCGGAACCCCAGCCGGAGGGTCGTGCCCGGCGCCCACGTCGTCACCGGCGTATCGGCGGGCTGCGGCTCGGATGAGCCGTCGTAGACGACCGGCTCCTCGCGATACGGCGCCGCGACTCGAAGTTCCACCACGGCGCCGTCGAGACCGAACGCGATGCCGGTCGGCCCGATCTCGGACACGGGCCCGATCGCCAGGCAGGCACGGACGCCGCCGCCGCTCGCGAAAACGGCAGGTGCCGCAGCTCTGTCCGAACGGAACGACCAATCGCGGGCCGAGAACGGGTCGCCCTCGGTCGCGCCGTCGCCGCGGGCGAAGCGCGGATACCGGTCGCGGCTGGCGGCTCGCCGGTTGTCGCCGTAGAACAGCCCAGGCACGAGCCACCGAGGGTCGTCGCCGCCAGCCTCGCCGTCGAGGTCGAGCCGCGCGGCGACGACGAGCCCGGCCGTCACTTCCGGACGATCGGTCGGCGCGGTGATATCGAGCGTGACGTCCCACCGACCGCCTTCCGCGCGAACGACCGAGGCCTCAGCGGCGAACCGATCACCCTGACCCGACAGCCGCCAGCCGTCGGTCGTCGCCACGACCCGCTCGATCGGCACGGTATCGACGACGGCGGCGCCTGACATGACGCGGACGAGGAAGGGAAAGACGAGACCTGGACCCGTCGTCCGACCGTCCGGCCGCAGGATCACGGCGTCGCGGCTGACCGGCCCGATACCCGTCTCGGT
>JBJMNA010000257.1:0-3003 GCA_045804485.1 Chloroflexota bacterium | reverse complement strand
GTGCGGTCGTGGCGATCGCGGGGGAGGGGAGGATCCACGGCCGGGAGAACGAGATCCTCCCGCTCAGCGAGGGTGCGGTCTTCTTCGCGATGCGCTCTGGCGTGCCGCTCGTGCCGGTCGCCATCCGGGGGACGAGCTGGCTGCGGTTCGGTGGTCGCGTCAGCGTGGAGGTCGGACCGGCTGTCAAGGTCGCCGGCCGGCCGAACCGTGCGGCGCTCGCTGAAGGGACCGGGCGGTTGACCGCCGCCCTCGCCTCGATGGTCGCCGACGCTCCCGAGCTGGAACGCCCCGGCCGCGTCGGTCGCTGGCTGACCGAGCGGTTCAACGACTGGCCCGAAGGCTCCCGCGAGGCCGCGCTGGCAGCCTCCGCTGCGTTGCCGGCGGAGCGGTCTGCCATACTGCCGTCGCCCGACTGACGCAGGAGGAACCGTGGCTTCGACCGGCCTGTCCGCCGACCCGACCGAGTATCGCGCCCGCCTCGCAGACCAGAGCGATGAGCAGATCGACGCGTGGGTCGCCGAGCTGATGCGCGATGTCGTTATCCGCCGCGGGATCGTCAAAGTCGTCGATGACTTCCGCCGCGCGGCCCGGCTCGACGAACGAGGTTTCGAACGCGTGTTCGCATCCGGCGGTGGGCCGCCGGCGGTGATCGGGCGCGATGCGAAAGGCCGTCTTGTCGTGCCGACCATCACCCTGTATGCGCTCGTCCCCGGGATCCGTGCCCAGGTCCCCGATGGGCGCGACCGGCTCGTCGAGTACCTCGTCGAGAATTTCGACGAGATCGTCTACGTCTGACGGTCGCGGCCGGCGGCTCCCGGCGGGCCGGGCGGCCGTCCTCGCTGGCTTCCTCCGCCTCGTCCATCCCTTCCCATCGCTCCTCGACGGCGCTGTCGTCCTCGTCGTCGCGCTCATCGCCGGGGCCGGCGCCGAGACGGCCGTACTGCTCGGAGCCTCGATGACCGCCCTCCAGTTCTCGATCGGGGCGATGAATGACATCGTCGACGCGCCGCGCGACGGAGCTGCCAAACGCGGGAAGCCGATCCCGGCTGGCGTCGTCAGCCGGACGGGTGCGGCCGCCGTCGTTGTCGGCGCCGCAGGGGCGGGATTGGTCGTCGGCTGGCTTGCCGGACCGTTCGGGGGGTCTGTGGTCGCCCTCGGTCTGCTCGTGCTGGCGATCGGCTTCGCCTACGACACGGCCTTCAAGGGCACGGCATGGTCGTGGATCCCATTCGCGGTCGGGATCCCGGTGCTCCCGGTCTACGCCTGGGTGGGCGCGACAGGTGGGATCCCGGCGTCATTCGCGATCCTCATCCCGGTCGCAGTGATCGCGGGAGCGGGACTCGCCGTGGCGAACGCGCGCGCCGACGAGGACCGTGACCGGGCCTCGACGACGTCGTCGGTCGCGACCCGGCTGGGCGGCGCGTGGTCGTGGCGCGTCGATGCCGGATGCATGGCGGTGGTGTCGGTCGCCGCTGTCGCGACGCTGCTGTCCGATGACGCCGGGCCACTCGCCCTGGCAGGCGTGGTAGTCGGGGCGGTGACCGTCGCGCTCGGGCTCGTTGTCGGACGGACCGCCGAAGCGGATCGCCGCGAGCGGTCATGGGAGTTCCAAGCGGTCGGCGTTGCCGTCCTCGCCGCGTCCTGGCTGGCCGGCGTTCCGCTCGCGGGCTGACCGAGCGGAACACTCGCCCGTCAGTGCGTCGGCTCGTCGCTCCGGACGAGGGCGATCGCGTTCTCGAGACGCAACTTCGCGATCGTCAGGTACTTGGCGAGGTTCGCCCGGTCTGTCGCTCCGATCGATCCGCGCACGTCCGCATTGGCGAGGACACCGACCAGCTCATCGACTGCGTCTGACAGGCTCTGCTTGGCATTGACAAGCGAATCATCGGAGACGGGACGCTCCGGCTGAGGTTCCTCGGCGATCCACAGCGGCTCGTCATCGGCCTTTTGCCTGACCGCCGCCCCAGGTTCGGATGCCTGCGCGACTGCGTCCCCGTCGTCGGCCGGGACCTCGCGGGGCCGCCGACCCTCGATCTTGTCGCGGAGCTTGATCAACGTCAGCTCGCCCCGGGCGACCTGCTCGGCGAGGCGCCGGCGCTTCTTCGGGTCCTCCACCTTCATCAGCTCGTACGCATGCGAGAGACTGTCCTTGCGCAAAGACACGAGCTCACGGATCTCGGGCGGCGCATCCGCCAAGCGCAACCGGTTCTCGAGATAGCCCTTGTCCTTGCCGAGTTTGTCGGCGAGCTTCCGGATGCTGTAGCCATGCTCGTGGACCATCCGGTCGTACATGGCGGCTTCATCGAGCGGGGTCAGATCCTCGCGCTGCAGGTTTTCGATGATGGCGATCTCGAGCGCCGTGTCGTCGTCGATCTCTTCGATCAACGCCGGGATGGTGTCGAGGCCGGCAAGACGCGATGCTCGCCAGCGTCGCTCGCCCGCGACGATCTGGTACGTGTTCGGACCGAGTGGCCGGACGAGGATCGGCTGCAGCACGCCATGCTCACGGATCGACGCCGCGAGTTCCTCGAGTGCCTGGGGGTCGAAGACCATCCGCGGCTGCTCGGGGTTGGGTTCGATGTTGTCGACCTGGACGATCCGGACGCCGACCGATCGCGTCGGACTGTCCGGGTTCAGCAGGCTGACGATCGCTGGTGAAAGCTCGGTGTCCTCAGACAGACGGCGCGCGGCCGCCGCGCGGAAATCAGTTCGGGGCAAGTTCGATCACCTCCCGGGCAAGGTCGCGATAGACGCGTGCGGCGTTGCTCCCGCTGGCGTAGGTCGTGATCGGTCGCCCCACCAGCGGAGCCTCTCCGAGTTTCACCGTGTTTCGGATGATGCTCGTGAAGACGTGATGGTCACCGACGACTCGCAGCTCGTCGAGCATGTCCTTCGCAAGATTGGTCCGGCTGTCGAAGAAGGTCGGCAACAAGCCGAGGATCTTCAGGTCCCGATTCAACTTCAGGCGGATCGCGTTGATGACCTTCACGAGATTGTTGAGGC
>JBJMNA010000256.1:0-16269 GCA_045804485.1 Chloroflexota bacterium | reverse complement strand
GTGGCGGAGATGGCAAAGAAGAAGCACTCCCCGATGAAGGCGACACGGCGCTACGCGAGCCGGTTGGTTGCGGCGATGCCCTTGGTCGTACCAAGCGTCATCGCCGCGGTCGCATCTGTCGCGACCACCGTCGAACTCAGGAGACTGAACGGTGCGGCGATGCCTTGGGACAACGCGACCGACCACAGACCGTCCGAGGACTACTCGTCGGCGTCAAACGGCCAGACGGCACCGAGGAAGAGGACCGCCAAGAAGACGCGAGCGAGCGCGTGACGCCGCTCGCGACGTGACCTCGTTATCTTCAAACGCTCAGGGAAGTCCATCACCCGCGGCCATTAACCAAGCGTTTGGACGACATTTCCGAGGCGATGCAAGACGCGTCACGGAGCGCTTCTCGAGCGAGCGGGGAAGTCGGGAACACCTTGAATGATCGACAACGCGCCGGTCCAACCGCCGACGCTTCGCGATCGTACCAGGTCGCGTCTTTCACCTTGATTCAACCAGGCCCGCGAGCCGTCGCTAGTCGGAGGCTCTCTGGCCCAGTGCAATGAGGGATGCCGGAGGACGACTGCGATACCCGAGATTGACTTCCAATGCGCCTCGACCATCTTCACCATGCCGTCGAGTCGTACCAGCGAATGACTGGAGGCGGCCTAATCGAGTTCTCCCTGCATTCGGCGAGGGGCCGTCGGCCGGATTCGCGTCTACGGCTGGCTCGGTATAGGCGAATTACGGGCGCGGAATGCGCGAGCTCAGTCTACTTTCCGACCCCTGGAGACGGACCAGAGCGCGAGCCCTAACAGTGCCATGAGTACGAGCCACACAGCCAGGACAACCACGAAGACGATCGGGTTCGCCCGGACGATAAACAGTCCGATGCCCGCCACAAGGGACGAGAGGACTAGATATACCCTCGGGGCCAGGGTGCCTCGGGCGGATTCATGGGGGTGGTCGATGCGCCAGATCCGGTAGCCCGAAACCAGCAGCACCGACCAGGTGGCGACGAGCCACGGGATCGCGGCAAGCGGGTCGAGGATGAGCAGGAGGACCGCGAAGACTGCTGCCAACCCGGACAGCAGGAACAGGACTACCCAGAGACCCCGAAGGTCGGCTACTGAGCCCATCGCGATGCATCCGAGGGATATCGGAGGCGGCTCATATGTGTTTTGACCTCCTATCAGCGCCCGTCGGCGCGGACGCGGTGGCCGGATGACGCAGCATCGCGAGTCACGGACCTCTCAGTCACCGCCGAGCGTCGCCTAACGAATAGAGGCGGAGCCTTCGGCCTCGACTTTCCCCCCGAACAGGAGGCGCACCTTGTACGTGCCTCGGATGATCCCACTGACCGGATCTTGCTCGGTCATGCAATCGGCACCCCTCGACGGGATCGTGAGTGTCTTCCTGTCGAGTACATCTCCGTTCAGTGAGGTCTCCAGCACGATCGCTGACCCGCCGGGCAGCGGGTCGCGAAAGGCGGCCCACCAATAGATGTCGCTACCTGATGGGAATGCCGTCGCGGACGGACCGTGGTTGCAGTCCCTCCCGGGATCGGTCGAGCCGAAAAGGACACGGCCGGCCGGCGTTCCCGTCGCGGTCGCTGCAGTGTGGGCAGCGCCGGTGGTCGAGGCCGACGAGAAGACGCCTGCCGACGATCGTGGTGTGGATGGCTGTTCGTTGCCGCCGCACGCGGAAACGACTAAGGCAAAGACCACGAGGTACCTCATGAAAGCCACCATACGCGGCCACCCGAACCGTCCTGTGCCGTACATGGGCACAGCCGGCGCTCACGCGCGGACCAGGCTGAGGAGCGCCGACTCGGGCGCGTGCGGCGCCCGTTCGTGGTCGGCCTTCTCGCGTCGTCGTCCGTCATCTCTATCCTCGAAAGGCACTAGACGTACACAGACGCGCGACCGCAGGAGCCGTTACCGCCGGTCGAACCGCCACGCCTCGCGTTCATACCAGCTCGCGTCCTTGACCTTCGTCCAGCCCGCACGCGAGCCATCGCGGTAGGTCGACCGGCGGTCCTTGAGGACGATCCCCTCGAGGCGTCCGTCGCGCATGGCCTCGATCAGCCCGACGTGCGGATCGACCAGCGGCGAGAGCTCCAGAGGTCGTTCGAACGCCTGGGCGAGCAACTCCAGCCGCTCCCGCCGTTCCTGCCAGGCGAATGCGCGCAGGTCCACGCCAGCCAGGATCGGCACGTCGAAGACGACGAAGCGCAGATCGGCCCGGTACCTCTTCGATCCCATCAGCGCCGACATCGTCGAGCTGAAGCGGCCGGTCGTCAGCTCGCCGTCAAGGACGGTGCCCCGGCGCAGGATCGGCTGTCGCGCCGACAGACGCCGCAGCCCGGTCTCGAAGGAATCCCCTCGCAGCCAGGTCGCGCCGGATCCCGGAACGGTTGTGCATGGCAAGTGCTTCCCCGTCGAAGACGAGCAGCCCGACGCTGGTCTCAGCAAGGGCGCAACCACTGCAGCTAGCAGTCGTCCCTCGTAAGTTCGCCCGGAAGCCGGGCGAGCGCGACGACGCGTCCTCGGCTGGTTCGAAACTCCGCTCGGTCCTTCGATATCAGCGTGAGGGTCCCGACGTCATTGTCGTCTCCGGTCGCTGTTCCATTGCGGTCGCCAGCCTCGATGTCAATCGGTGACCACAACGAACCGTCCAAGTCGTAGACGGCCCCGTCGAGTCCGCACGACGTGTTGATTATCCATTCGACGGGCACACCAACCTTGGCCAGACCCGAGTGAGGCGCATTCGTGCTCGACCAGTGGCAGGCGGAAAGGGCAAGGACCAGAGCCACAGCGACGCAGAGACGACGGATCCCCGGCCGATCAAGCATCGTTGACGCGATGGCGGTCCAGCCGTCGTGCTCGCAGGGTGAGTCCGATCGCACCGAGCGACCAGACGGCAGTGGCCAGCGCCAGGAAGACGAAGAAGCCCGAAACATCGTGGCCGCTGATGTCCACAGATCCCGGGTTCGTTTGCTCGAACTCCTCCGCCCTGAAGTAATTCCATGCGCCCAGCAGCGCGAACATCAAGCCCCCGACCGTCGAGATTGCCAGGACGATCAACGAGCGACCTCCGACAACGACGAAAAGGGCGAAGAGAACTGGCACCAGCACCAGCGGCCCCAACTGTGAGGTGACGTCGATCCCGACCCCGAGTGCACCGGCAACACCAACGAATGCCCATGCCGCGAGCATCAGCCAAAAGCAGCCAGCCAGACGCCCGATGTCTCGCCATTGCCGGGGTTCGCGACCGGACCCAAATCCGCTACTCATGGGTAGCACGATACTGAGCTGCCGACGTGGCCGTCAATCCCCGCGTTGCCGCTTGACGGCTCGACGGCGGGACCGCAGCAGGTCGGACACGGGCCGTTCACGTGCCGCGGCGAGTGCAGTTCACCAGCAGACCGGCCCGGAAAAAAGAAACCGGCCCGAAGGCCGGTCGCACGCTCGAAAATGGTCGGGGCGGCGGGATTCGAACCCACGACCACCAGTCCCCCAGACTGGTGCGCTACCAGACTGCGCCACGCCCCGACGAACCCGGAGTCTAGCACCGGGTCCTACGATGTCGGCGTGGTTGCAGGCCCGACTGATCCGCCGACTCTCCCCGCTCGACTCGCCGACCGATATCGGTTGGAGGAGCGGATTGCTGATGGCGGCAGCGCGGAGGTCTGGCTCGCGCGCGACACGGTCCTCGACCGGCCGGTGGCTATCAAAGTGCTCCATCGCCACCTGCTCTCCGACGCGGTCATGCGTGCGCGCCTCGAGCAGGAGGCCCGCGCGGCTGCGGGACTCACGCATCCTGGCATCGTCACGGTCCACGACGTCGATGTCGACGAAGGCGCGGCCGCGGTCGTCCTCGAATTCGTCGACGGCGAGTCGCTGGCCGAGCGGATCCGGCGCGATGGTCCGCTACCAGCCGCCGAGGCCGTGCGAATCGCCGCAGAAGTGGCCGAAGCGCTCGATCACGCACACGAAGGCGGTGTCATCCACCGGGACGTGAAGCCCGGGAATGTCCTGATCGAGCAGGACGGACGCGCGCGGCTGGTCGATTTCGGGATCGCTCGGGTCATGGACGACGCCGAGAATCGACTGACGACGACGGGCACCATCGCGGGCACGCTCCGCTACCTCGCACCTGAGCTGTTGCGCGGCGAGACGTCAGGTGCCGCCGTCGACGTCTACGGGGTCGGCGCGATCCTCGCCGAGATGCTGACGGGACGGCCGCCGTACGAGGTCGACAGCCCGCTTGTCCTGGCCGAGGCGCAACGCATGGCGCCTCCGCTGATCGCCGGCATCGCGCCGGACCTCGCCGAGATCGTCCAGCGCTGCCTCGACCCCGACCCGGCTCGACGTCCTCCCTCCGCCGCGGCGCTCGCGACCGAGCTGCGCGATTGGCTCAGCCGGACGGTCGATCCAGACGCGCGAACGTCGGCGTACGAAACGGTCGGCGGCGCTGGGGCGGCGGCCGCTGTGGCTGCTGACGCTGGCCTTACGACCGACGCCGCGCTCGCGATGGGCCCGATGACAGCCGTCGAACCACCGACGTCGATCATGCCGACGACCCCCGCGATCGAGAGTGTCGCGGCCGACGATCCCCGGCGCGATGAACGCGTCGACCGAGGCCGCCCCATCTGGCCGTTGCTCGCGGCGATCGTCGCGATCCCTCTCGTCGTGATCCTTGCGGCGTCGCTCTTCGGGTCGCACGCAGTCACGTCCTCGCCGAGCGCGACCGCACGGGCCTCGTCGAATGCCGTCGCGGCCGGCGAACCGACCGCGAAGCCCGCGAAGACCGCTGTACTAGCGGTGAAGCCGAAGACGCTCCCCGCCGCGGTCGCCGCGTTCGGCGACGAGGTCGATGCCGGCGAGAAGGACGGCTCGATCGATGCCAAGGCGGCCGACGATCTCAGGCGGCGCGCCGACGACATCGCCAAGAAACCGCCGGGTCCGAAACACGACGACACATCGAAGAAGATTGACGACCTCCGCGGCAAGATCGACGAATTCGAGCGAAACGGGAAGATCGTGTCGGCCGCCGTCGCGAACCGCCTCCGCGCCGCCGTCGATGCCATCGATTCCACGTCGAACGGCTGACGGCTCGATCTACTCGGCGGCCGCGCCGTCAGCCTCGAGACGGGCGACCCACCGCCCGTAGTCGGCGAGCTCGTCCTTCGACTCGCGGGCGAGCAGGTCGACCAGGCAGCGCTGGACGCTCTTGCCCTCGAAGAGCGCGCGTTCGACCTCGCGTGCGATCGGCATCTCCACGCCGTACCGCTCGGCGAGCGCGAGCGCCGCCTGGACCGTGTAGGCGCCCTCGGCCGTCCCGGGGAGTGTCGCTTCGATCTCGGCCCAGGACCGACCCTTGGCGAGCTCCTCGCCGAGGCGATGGTTGCGCGACAGGTGCGAGCCCGCGGTCGCGATCAGATCGCCCATCCCCGCGAGGCCCGCGAAGGTCAGGGGATTCGCGCCGGCGGCGATCCCGAGCCGGGTCATCTCGGCGAGACCGCGTGTCAGAAGTCCCGCCTTCCCGTTGTCACCGAAGCCGAGCCCGTCCGCAGCGCCGGCTGCGATCGCGACGACGTTCTTGAGCGCCCCACACAACTCGACGCCGAGGATGTCCTCGTTGACGTAGAGCCGGAAGCGTCGTCGCGCGATCCGTGCGACGACGCGCTCCGCGAGGCCGAGGTCCGCGGCCGCGACGACGGCCGACGCGGGCAGGTTGCGCGCGACCTCCGCCGCGAGGTTCGGTCCGGACAGCGCGGCCACGCGCCGGACCGGGACGCCGGCCGCATCGGCGATGAGCTCACTCATCCGCAGGAGCGTGTCCCGCTCGAGCCCCTTGACGACCGACAGGAGGTCCGCGTCAGGCGCAAGGAACGGCGCGACGTCCCCGACGACGGATCGAAGGTGCGCGGATGGCGCCGCGAGGATCACCAGCTCGGTCGTATCGCTGACCGCGGCCGGATCTGCCGTCGCGAGAACGCCACCCGGCAGGTCGACGCCCGGAAGCCGTGTCTCATTTCGCCGGGTCTCGCGGATCCGTGCCGCCGTCTCCGGGGAGTGGCACACGAGCGTGACCGGCTCGACCCGCGCGACGACGCGCGCCAGCGTCGTCCCCCATGCCCCCGCGCCGATGACCGCGACGCGCGGACGGTCCATCAGCGCTTCCGTGCCGGCTTTGCGATCCCCCCGCGTCGCGGACCCTTCGCAGACGGTGCCGGCGCGCTGCGGAGCTTCTTGCGGCGCGGCAGCTTCACGGACGAGCGGTCACGAAACACGAGTCGGATCGGCGTGCCGTCGTAGCCGAACTTTTCGCGCAATTGGTTCTCGAGGTAGCGGCGGTAGCTGAAGTGAACGGACGACGCATCAGAGGCGAAGAAGACGAAGGTCGGCGGCGCGACCGCGGCCTGCGTGGCGTAGAAGAGCTTCGGGCGATGGCCGCGCACCGGCGGTGGCGGCGTCCGTTCCGTCGCGGCGAGCAGGACGCGGTTCAGCTCGCCCGTCGAGATCCGCTTGCGGCGCTCGCCCCAGATCTCGATCGCGGCCTCAAGCACGCGCCCCACGCGCTGACCCGTCTTGGCGCTGATCGACAGGATCGGCGCGAAATCGAGGAACGGGACCTCGTTCCTGATCCACTCGACGTACTGGTCGAACGTCTTGTCCGTCTTGTCCTCGACAAGGTCCCATTTGTTGATGGCGATGACGAGGCCTTTGCCCTCCTCGACGACATAGCCGGCGACGTGGGCGTCCTGCGAGGTCAGTCCCTCGACCGCATCGACGACGAGCACCGCGACATCAGCCCGCGACAGCGCATGGAGCGCGCGCAACGTCGAGTACCGCTCGGCGGCCGCTCCGCTCGCGACCTTCCCGCGGCGCCGGATGCCTGCCGTGTCGATCAGGACGACCTCGCTCCGGCCCCAGGCGAGGCGGGTGTCGATGGCGTCGCGCGTCGTGCCGGGCACATCGGAGACGATCGCCCGGTCCTCGCCGAGGAGCGCATTGAGCAAGGACGACTTGCCGACATTCGGTCGCCCGACGAACGCGATCGCGGCCGGATCGCCGTCACCTTCCGCCGCCATCGCGGCGTCCCACCGCGCCGCCTCGGCGTCCACGCCGTCCAGGTCGGGGGCTTCGACGCCATTCGTGTCGTCCGCGTCGCCGGCCTCGGGATCGCCGACCACGAACGGGTCGAGCCGTCCCGCTGCGACCTCGTCCGCCCAGGCCTCCGCCTCCGCCTCGCGTGCCTTGCGCGCGACTTCCGCCTCGGTCTCCGGCGGCAGCGACCAGACGATCACGTCGAGCAGGTCACCCGTTCCGCGGCCGTGCGACGCGGAGATCGCGTGCGTCTCCTCCCAGCCGAGCTGGTGGAACTCCGCGCCCTCGAGCTCCCGCTTCTCGTTGTCCGCCTTGTTGACGACGACGATGACCGGCGCCGTCGCGCGCCGTAGGATCCGGGCCGCTTCGAGGTCAGCGGGCGTCAGGCCGGTCGTCGCGTCCACCACGAACAGGATGACGTCCGCTTCGGCGATGGCGAGCCGCGCCTGCTCCTGGACGCGCGCCTCGATCGGGTCATCCGGGTCGAGCTCGAGACCGCCGGTGTCGACGATGATGAACCGGCGGCCATTCCATTCCGCATCGCCGTAGAGGCGATCGCGCGTCGTCCGCGCCCGGTCCTCGACGATGGCCGTCCGCGCACCGACGAAGCGATTGAAGAGCGTGCTCTTGCCGACGTTCGGGCGCCCGACGATCGCGACGACCGGGATCGTCCCTCCCCCACTGGCGACCACGGCTCAGGCTGCGCCGGGGGCGATGAAGTCGACGGCGCGTGGCGGATGAGGGAGCGACGTCGTCCGCCCGGCGGGGGTGGCCGCGCGCTCCAGGGCGTCATGGGCGAGCTCGGCGGCATGTGCCTGGACGTCGGGCGTGCCCGCCATCTCGAGGATGTGCTCGGTGACGTCGCGGAGGTCCTCGATCGGCGTCGACGTCCCGCCGGTCACACCGACGACACGGGCGTTGGCGAACACCGTCGCGTCCGACAGGTCGTGGACGCTCTCGATCTGGACGGCAGCAGTACCCGCGATCTCGCAGAGCCGCGTCAGTTCCTTGGTGTTCGCGCTCGACCGCCCGCCGACGACGACCATCACGTCCACCTCGCCCGCGGCCTCGAGCGTGTCCTGCTGTCGACGGATCGTGACGGGACACACCGTGTTGACGATCTTCAGCTCGTGGGCGCGCGAGACCATGAACGCCGCGAGGCGCTCGAACTTCCAAGGCGGCTGGGTCGACTGGCTGATGAGCGCCATCCGCTTCCGGCGCGGGATGGCCGCCTCCCATTCCTCCTCATCGTCGACCACGATGGCGTCGGGCGCGAACCCGAGAAGGCCGACGACCTCGGGGTGCTTCGGAGTCCCGAGAAGGACGATCGTGTAGCCGTCTTCGACGAGGCGGACGAGCTCGCGTTGCTCCTGGATCACCCAGGTGCAGGTGCCATCGATGACCTCGAGACCGCGCTCCTCTGCGCGAGCCATGACGTCCGGCCGAACGCCGTGCGCGCGGATGACGACCGCCGCTCCGTGGTCGACGTCGTCGAGCGATTCGACCGTCTGGATGCCGAGATCCTGGAGGTCGCGCACGACGCCCTCATTGTGGACGACCTGTCCGAGCGTGTGCGTCGACTTGCCGGCCGCCGAGGCCTCCTTGGCCTTGTCGATCGCCTCGCGCACTCCGTAGCAGAAGCCGGTGCGCTTCGCGATCCGGACCTCTTCGACCATTCCCATGGCTCGATTATCGCACGGGCCCCTCGGGCGACCCGTAGACGCCACGCTGCGACGGCGGCAGAAGGGCCGCGATCCGCTCCATGATCATGCGCGTCACGAGGGGTTTCGCGGTCCGTCGGTCGGTGTTCGGCGGGAGCTCGTCAAGAGGGTGGAACGCTCGTCCGACGCGCGCCGTCACGCGCCCGCCGGGTCGCGGCAGCTTCTGTCCGCGCGGCCAGACACGGTTGGAGCCGGCGATCGCGAGCGGGACGATGGGGGCGCCCGTGCGGATCGCGAGGACCGCGAGGCCGTCCTGCGCCTCGTGGAGGGCGCCATCGGCGCTGCGCGTCCCCTCGGGGAAGACGAACAGGACGTGCCCCTCGTCGAGGATCCTCTTCGCCAGCCGGAAGGCGTCCACGTCGGCGGCCCCGCGGTCGACAGGGTGGACGCCACCGTTCGCCGCCGCCCAGCCGACGACCGGCCAGTCGAAGAGTTCCTTCTTGCCGAGCCAGTGGATCCGCCGGCCGAGCTTCGGGATGAGCCACGAGCCGAGCACGACGGCGTCGAGGTTCGATGCGTGGTTCGCGGCGAGGATGAGCGGGCCGTCCATCGGGATCTCGTCGATGGCGCCTTCGACCGTGACGCGGCTCATCGCCTGTGCGAACACGCGGCCGCCGAAGGTCAGCGTCGAGATGAGCGGCGTGATCGAATCCTCGATCGGTGGCCGTTCGGGCGGCGTCGCCGGCGTGCCCGGCTCCGTCATGCGCCCGTCCCCGACCCCGCCAGCTCGTCCTCGCGACGGGCGGCCGCATCACGGATGGCGTTGACGACGGCTTCGACGGTGTCCTCGAAGCGATTGCCGTCGGTCGAGATGATCCGCGCGTCCGCCGCCGCTCGGAGCGGCGCGACCGCACGCGTCGAATCGAGGGTGTCCCGGCGGCGGAGCGCTTCGAGGATGGCTTGCGCCTCCGGTCCGTCGGGATCGACGGCGCGTTCCTCGGCGCGGCGCCGTGCCCGTTCCTCGGCCGAAGCGTCGAGGAAGATCTTCAGGTCCGCGTTCGGCAGCACCACGGTGCCGATGTCGCGGCCGGCCATCACGATCCCGCCGGCGGCAGCAAGGTCCCGCTGACGCTGGAGGAGAGCGGTACGCAACTCGGGGATGGCGGACACGGCCGAGACCGCCGCGTCCACTGCGGGCCCACGGACGTCAGCTGTGTGGTCGACGTCGTCGACAAGGACCCGTGCCAGTCGACCGGCCTCGTCCGGCGCCAGTTCGACTTCGTCCACGAGGCCGCGCATCGCGTGGGGATACGACGCTGATACGTGGCGGGCAAGCGCCAGCCACGTCACCGCGCGATACAGAAGCCCGGTGTCACAGAAGCGGTAGCCGACCTCGAGGGCCGCCGCCGCCCCGACGCTGCTCTTGCCGGACGATCCCGGTCCGTCGAGCGCGACGACGAGACCTGGGCGAGCCGATTCCATCGATGCAGGATAGCGGCTCCCCACGGCCCGTCAGCGTTCAGGAAGCGTCTCGAGGAACTGCAAGAAGTCGTCAGGGCTCGCGCGACATGAACGACGCCCAATGGGGTGACGCCGGCGATCCGCGAAAACGGCCGAGAAGACCCATGGCGTCCTCCTATGCGGTCCTTGCCGCGAGGGTCGTCGCGTAGTCGACGAAGAAGTCGAGGGATCGGGGGTCCGCGACGGCGCCGGTTGCGGCCACCTCGGGCAGCGAGCGGCCGAGCAGCAACCGCTTGACGGGCACCTCCATCTTCTTGCCGGTCAGCGTTCGGGGGACGGCCGGGATGGCAACGATGTCGTCGGGGACGTGCCGTTGCGAGAGCGCCGTGCGGATCGCCGAGCGGACTCGGCCGCGCAGGTCGTCGTCAAGCGAGACGCCCTCGGCGAGAACGACGAAGAGCGGCATCCAGTACCCGCCGTCGGGCAGCTCGAGACCGATGACCAGGCTGTCCACGACCTCCGGCAGCCGCTCGACGACGCTGTAGAGCTCGCTCGTCCCGAACCGGATGCCGTGCCGGTTGAGCGTGGAATCGGACCGGCCCTCGATCACGGCGCTCCCCCGCTGGGTGATGCGGAGCCAGTCGCCATGGCGCCACACGCCCGGATACATCTCGAAGTAGCTCTCGCGATAGCGCGCGCCGTCCGGATCGTTCCAGAAGAAGATGGGCATCGATGGAAGCGGTGCGGTGAGCACGAGCTCGCCCGTCTGTCCGATGACCGCACGACCCTCGGCATCGAACGCCTCGACCTTGGCGCCGAGACTTCGCGCCTGCAGCTCCCCGGCGCGAACGGGCAGCCACGGACACCCGCCGACGAATGCGCTTGCGACATCGGTGCCGCCGCTCATCGATACGAGCCAGACGTCGCTCTTGACCGCGTCGTAGATCCAGGCGAACCCGTCCGGCGACAACGGCGAGCCGGTGACACCGATGGAACGGAGGGCGCCCAGCTCGTGGGTCTCGTTCGGCCGGATGCCGGCCTTCATGCAGGCATTCACGAACGCCGCGCTCGTCCCGAACAGGCTGACGCCGGCGCGATCGGCCATCGCCCACAGCGTGTCGAGCGTCGGGTGTCCCGGACTTCCGTCGTAGAGCACCGGCACGCCACCGACGATCATCGAGCCGATCAGGAAGTTCCACATCATCCAGCCGGTCGTCGTGAACCACGACATCCGGTCGCCGGGCCGGACGTCGAACTGGAGCCCGACCGCCTTCGCATGCTCGAGGACGATCCCCCCGTGGCCGTGGACGATCGCTTTCGGCAGGCCTGTCGTCCCGGACGAGTAGAGCACCCACAGTGGATGGTCGAACGGGACGGGCTCGAAGGTGAGCGGCTCGGCCGTCTCGGACACGAGGTCCGCCCACGACATCACGTCGCCGTCGGCCGGCGCGGGGTCAGAATCCAGGTAGGGCACGAGCACGGTCTGGCGAAGCGTCGGCAGCCCTGCGCGCAGCTCGTCGATGACGGGACGTCGATCGAACCGCTTGCCGGCATAGGTGTACCCGTCGACGGCGATGAGCACTGCCGGCTCGATCTGCGCGAAGCGGTCGACGAGGCTCTGCGTCCCGAAGTCCGGCGAGCACGACGACCAGATGGCCCCGATGCTCGCGCAGGCGAGGAGCGCGACGACCGACTCCGGCATGGCCGGGATCACCGCGACGACTCTGTCTCCGGGCCCGACGCCGATGCGGCGCAGCCCTGCCGCTGCTGCGGCGACGGACGCGGTGAGCTCCGCGCCTGTCACCTCGCGCAGCGGCTGCGTCTCCGACTGGAACAGGAGCGCTGGTCGGTCCGGCGACACCCGACCAAGCATCGCCTCGGCGTAGTTCAGCGTCGCACCCTCGAACCAGCCTGCCTCGGGCATCGCTCCGGTGACGGCGTGGTCCCACTCTCCACGCAGCGGGAGCGTGTAGTAATCCGCGATGGACGTCCAGAAGGCGTCGAGGTCCTCGACCGACCAGCGCCACAGCGCGTCGTAGTCGTCGAAGACGAGCCCCCGTTCACGCTCGAGCCAGCGCCGATAGTCCGTGAGGGTCGTCGCCTCGACGAACGCGGCGGACGGCGTCCACAGGAGCGTGCCCTCGGCGACCCGCGTGGGGTCGGTCATCGCCGGCGCGGTGGCGGACCGTCCGAGACGGCGACCGCCTGCCGCGCGCCCGCACGACTGGTCCCGGCACCGGCGCCGAGACCCCGGACCTCGGGCGCGCGGAGACGACGCGCGCGGCCGCTCTTGAGCTCGTCGAGCCGGACAGGTCCGATCCGGACCCGGACGAGCCGATCGATCGGGGCACCGACCGCGCCGAACATCCGACGCAGCTGCCGCTTCCAGCCCTGCGCCAGGATCGCGCGATACCAGACGAGATCGCCAGGCGGGGGCGCGAGAAGCTCGACGAGGCGGCGCGTCTCGATGTCGGTCGTCGGTCGGAGACCCGTCAAGGTCGCCAGGCCTTCGTCGAGCGCGATGCCCGCCTTCAAGGCCCCGACCTGGTCGCCGGTCAGCGGCGCGCGCAGCCCGATCGCGTACTCGCGCTCGATACCGTGCCGAGGATGGAGGACACGGTCGGCCCAAGCGCCATCGTTCGTGAGGACGAGCAGGCCTTCTGAATCCTGGTCGAGCCGGCCGACCGGGTAGAGCCGGCCGCCCTCGGGGAGCATCGCGGTCGGGATCATGTCGAGCACGGTCTTGGATGCGTGGCGGTCACGGACCGTCGAGGTGACGCCGCCGGGCTTGTGAAGAAGGATGTATTCGGGCGCGGCCGCCGCCCCGATCACGCGGCCGTCGACCGCGATGACGGCCTTGTCCGGGTCCACCTGCATCCCGACCTTGGCAGGCTTCCCGTCCACCGTGACCCGGCCGTTCGCGATGAGGACCTCGCTCGCACGGCGGGACGCGACGCCGGACGCCGCCAACACCTTCTGGAGGCGCTCGACCGCCATCAGCCGGCGGCGCCGTCGTCGGGGAACAACGGCTCGCTGATCGGCTCGCCGCCTTCCTCGGCGAGTCGTGCCGCGACGTCCACGTCGAGCGGCGGCAGCTCATCGAGACTCGTCAGGCCGAATCGCTCGAGGAACTCGAAGCCGGTCCCATAGAGGAACGGCCGGCCCGGCGCCCCCGAGCGTCCGAGCTCGACGAGGTAGCGGCGATGGAGCAGCGTGCGGATCGTGTAGTCGGAGTCGACACCGCGGATGCGCTCGACGGCGGATTTCGTCACGGGCTGCCGGTACGCGACGATCGCGAGCGTCTCGAGTGACGCCGGCGACAGCCTGACCGCGTCGGCACCGACGTACCGGGCGACGAGCGCTCCGCCTTCGGGCGATGTCGCGAGCTCGACCCGGTCGCCGTCGATGACGAGCCGGATCCCCCGTTCGCGGAGCGACACCTCGAGGTCCCCGAGCCGGGCGTCGACCGTCGCCCGGTCGGTGGCGGCGAGCGATGCGATCTCGCGACGCGACAACGGCTTCTCGGCGACGAAGAGGAGCGCCTCGAGGGCGGCCTCCGTCAGCTCGATCGGCGGCGGCGGAGCGGGCGCGGCTGCCGCGTCAGCTTCGACGCCCTCGCCGAGCTCGATCCGTTCGAGAGCGTCGGTCATGCGAACGACTCCAGCGACTCGTCGATGGGCGCGTCCGACGCGTCGGGGTCGAGCCCGGCCGCGGCCTTCTCGGACGCCGTCGTCTCACGCGCGACGATGGGGCCCCACGGAACGGCCTGCTCGACGACGATCTCGCGCCGCTTCATCAGCTCGAGCATGGCCAGGAACGTGATCGCGATGACGACCCGGTCGCGAACGCCCGTCAGCAGGTCCTGGAGCACGACGCGCGGGGCGTCACGCAGCGCCGAGCGGATGATCTCGGCGCGCTCGGTGATGCTGATCGTCCGGCCGAGTGCCTCGGGGGGTGGTTCGGGCGGCGGCGCGATCGCGGCGAGCCTGCCGAGCGCCCGGACGAGCTTCGCGGGGTCGATCGCGACAGGTTCTGCCGGCCGTGCGCCGGAGATCCCGGCCGCGCGCGCGACGGACGGCTCGCGCCTGAAGAGCCCGATGCGCTCAAGCGCGCCGTCGGCGAGGAGCACTCCGGCGTCTCGATATGCCCGGTAGAGCAGCAGCCGCGCCCGGAGCTCCGCCTCGGGATCGATCCCCTCGTCGGCGGAGGCCGTCGGATCACCCGTGTCGGCACGCCGCGGCAGCATCGCCCGGCTCTTGATGAGGATGAGCTGGCTCGCGACGGACACGAAAGCGCTGATGTTGCCGAGCCGGTCCGAGTCAAGGCGGCCGAGCGCGTCGAGGTAGGCGTCCGCGAGCGCGCCGAGCGGCACGGTCAGGACGTCGAGCTGGCGCGCCTCGATGAGCGACAGGAGCAGAGCCAGGGGACCCTCGAATTCGGCCATCTGGACCTGCGTCCGATGTTCTGCACGACGGCCCTCGCCGAACGTGACGGCCGGGCCTCGCAGCGGATCTGCCGTCGCGACCTCCATGACCGGGACGCCGGGGATGCCCGCGGTCATCAGTTCGCCTCGTCGGCGAGCCGGAGCATCTCGCCGAACTCGGGGTCGTTCGGCGCGTCCTGGTTGCGGATCAGCGCGACCGTGCGCGGCGAGCAGCCGGCCGCGGCAGCCAGCACGGCGGACGTCTCGGCATGCGTCCGGAGCCGGGCGAGAGCCGCGCGCCAGCCGGGCAGGAACGCGGCGACGTCCCAGACCCAGGTCCCGTAGCGCTGGCCCAGCGTGTACGCCACGCGCGGTCCGACACCTGTGTCGCCCTTGCCGGCGTCGTGGAGCAGGCCCGCGATCAGGACGTCGGCGTCCGTCGCGCCGTCGTTGCGCAGCGACGCGACCACGTCCAAGCCATGACGCCGGTCTGCGACGTGCATCGAATCGAACACGGCTCGCTGGCCGGCGGATGTCCAGGCCTCCAGCGCCGCCCGCTCCGCGGGCGCCACGCGGGCCCGCAGGTGCGTCCGGAACTGGCGGGTCCTAGACGCCCACCAGGAGGCTGTAGAGCCCATTGAGGATCGGCAGGATGATCCGGCTCCCGATCGAGTTGCCGAACGGGAAGAACAGGATCGCAAGGAGGATGAGGAATCCGTACTGCTCGAGGAACGGACGGACCTGGTATTCCGTGCGGCGGTCCATGAACGCGAACAGCACCTTCGATCCGTCGAGCGGCGGGATCGGGATGAAGTTGAAGATCATCAGCAGCAGATTGATCTGGACGAAGCTGTCGAGGACGGCGACCGGAAGAGATCCGAGGTCCAGCGCGTCGGTCGCGATGATGAAGCGGAGCGGCAATGCGCCGAGGGCCGCGAGGATGAAGTTCGACAGCGGCCCCGCGGCGGCGACGAGGGCTTCTCCGCGCCGCCCACCCTCGAGGTTCATCGGGTTGACCGGCGTCGGCTTCGCCCAGCCGAACCCGAGCGTCCCGCCCGAGAAGATGAACGTCAGCGCCAGCAATGACCCGCCGATCTGGTCGAAATGGACGATCGGATTGAGCGTCAACCGCCCGAACATCTTCGCCGTCCCGTCGCCCAACCGGTAGGCCACGAACGCGTGACTGAACTCGTGGACCGGCAACCCGACGAGCAGCATGATCGCGACGACGATGACGGCCGGGAGCAGGTTGTTGAGGTCCAACAGGCACCTTTCGATACGGGGTCGCGCGTATCGTACCGGCCGCGGCCGCCGCGCCGCCCGCGCTTACAGGCGAGCGAGCAGGTCGGCCTTCTTGTGGTCGTACTCGTCCGGGCTGATCGCGCCGCGGTCACGCAGGTCCGCGAGGTTCGCGAGCGTCCGGGTGACCTCGTCCGGATCGCTTCGCACGGGCGCGGCTGCCGGTGCCGGCGCGACCGGAGGCCCTGCGTTGGCGATCGGAGTCGAGGCGGTCGTCGCGCCAGGATCCGCGGGCATCGCCGCTCCGTCGCGCAGAGGCGGCGCGGGCGCCCAACCGGCGCGCTCCATGTCGACCTCGTGGTCGTGCTTGGCGTCGAGCATCTTC
>JBJMNA010000255.1:0-5340 GCA_045804485.1 Chloroflexota bacterium | reverse complement strand
GCGGATGACGATCATGCCGTCCTGGTTGATGTCATCGAGACGACCGACGAACGGGCTGATGAGCGACGCACCGGCCTTGGCCGCGAGGAGTCCCTGGTTCGTCGTGAAGATGAGCGTGCAGTTCGTCTTGATGCCTTCCTCCGCGAAGCGGCTGATGGCCTCGAGACCGTTCTCCGACATCGCGACCTTGACGACGATGTTCGGCGCGATCTTGGCGAAGTGACGGCCTTCCTCGAGCATCCCGTCCACGTCGTCGGCGACGACTTCGGCGGACACCGGGCCGGGCGTGATCTTGCAGACGCCCGCGAGGATCTCGTCGTACGAGCCGCCGATCTTCGCGTAGAGGGTCGGGTTCGTCGTCACGCCGTCGAGGACGCCCCAGCGAGCAGCGGTCCTGATCTCTTCGATGTCGGCGGTGTCGAGGAAGATCTTCATCGATCGGTCTCCAGAGTGGGAGGGGGTTTGGTTCGATAGTACGCCGGTCTCCTCTCGCACCGGTGTTGTGCGTCAAAGGACAAACGGCTACGAACGCGCATCATCCGGCCCCCGAGCGAGGCCGCGAAGGGCGAAGTCAGACGGTGGGCACCGACTCGACGGTCTCCACCGCGTCGCCGGGGGCGGTCGGTGCCTCCCCGGCCTCCGGATCCCGGCGTGCCGCGAACACCGGCTCACGGCCGTCGCGCACGGCGAGCGATGCGGCAACGAACCCGTCGAACAGCGGGTGCGGTCGCTCCGGTCGCGACTTGAACTCAGGGTGGAACTGGCTCGCCACGAACCACGGGTGGTCCTTCAGCTCGACGATCTCGACGAGACGACCGTCGGGCGACTGCCCGGACAGGGTCATGCCGGCCGCCTCGAGCGTCTGGCGGTAGCGGTTGTTGACCTCGAAGCGGTGGCGATGCCGCTCGTAGATGACCTCCTGGCCGTACACCGCCGCGGCGCGCGAGCCCGGCGTCAGCTTGGCCGGGTAGAGCCCGAGTCGCATCGTGCCGCCCTTGTCCTCCATGTCGCGCTGATCGGGCATGAAGTCGATGACCGGATGCTCCGTGAACATGTCGAACTCGGTCGAGTTCGCATCGGCCGTCCCGACGACCTCGCGCGCGAACTCGATGACGGCGCACTGCAGGCCGAGGCACAGGCCGAGGTACGGGATGCGGTGTTCGCGGGCGAAGTGGGCGGCAAGGACCTTGCCCTCGATGCCGCGGTGACCGAAGCCGCCAGGAACGAGGATGCCGGCGACGCCCTTCAGCCGGTCGTGCAGGTTCTCGTGGGTGAGCGCCTCGGAATCGACCCACCGAACCTTCGCGTCCACCTCGTGTGCCCACGCCGCGTGGCGGAGCGCCTCGGTCACAGACAGGTAGGCGTCGGGCAGCTCGATGTACTTGCCGACGAGCGCGATCTCGAGGACAGGCTTCGGCGCCTTGATGCGGTCGACGAGCGCGCGCCACGAGTCGAGATCGGGCGCGACGTCGGGGTCGCCAAGGCCCAGTTCGCGCACGACGAGCTTGCCGAGGCCAGACGCCTCGAACATGAGCGGGACCTCGTAGATCGTGTCCGCCGTCTCGGCCGGGATGACCGCCTCCGTCGCCACGTCCGTGAACAGCGCGATCTTCTCGCGGATCTCGTCCGGGACGGGGTGGTCGGAGCGCAGGACGATCACGTCCGGCTGGATGCCGATGCCGCGGAGCTCCTTGACGGAGTGCTGCGTCGGCTTGGTCTTGAGCTCACCCGTGGCGGCGAGCGCCGGCAGCAACGTCACGTGGACGTACAGCACGTTGGCGCGGCCGACGTCCTTGCGCATCTGCCGGATCGCCTCGAGGAACGGCAGCGATTCGATGTCGCCGACGGTGCCGCCGACTTCGACGATGACGACGTCCGGGTCGCCGTCACGCGCGACGCGACCGATGCGCTCCTTGATCTCGTTCGTGATGTGCGGGATCACCTGGACCGTGCCGCCGAGGTAGTCGCCGCGGCGCTCCTTGGCGATGACCGCCTGGTAGATCCGGCCGGTCGTGACGTTGCTGAGCTGGCTCAGGTTCTCGTCGATGAAGCGCTCGTAGTGGCCGAGGTCGAGGTCGGTTTCGGCGCCGTCGTCGGTGACGAAGACCTCGCCGTGCTGGTACGGGCTCATCGTGCCCGGATCCACGTTGATGTACGGATCGAGCTTCAGGATGGAGACCCGGAGGCCGCGTGCCTTGAGGATCCGACCGACGCTGGCGGCGGTGATGCCTTTGCCAAGAGAGGAGGTCACGCCTCCGGTCACAAAGACATACTTCGCCATGGGTTCGGTCCTCCGGGGGTTTTTCCAATGCTACCGGATGGGCCCTCGGGCGTCGAATCGGATCTCGGCGTCCGGACATGTCAACGGCCCGATATGCCACTCAAGAGCATCACCGCATCGACCTGAGATGAACGCACGACCACACATCACCTCGGACGAGCGCCGGAGACGCGTCGCGGTTCGTCATGGATTGGCGCCGGGGACGAAGTTCGAAACCGTGGCCGACGCCGCGGCGGCCGTCGTGGCACTCCATGCGACCGACACCGCCAGCGCGTTCCTGCAGGCCAGGGCGCGGATGTCGACGTCCTCGCCGGAGGCGATCGATCGCGAGCTGTACGACGACAGGGCCGCGCTGCGCCTTCTCGCGATGCGTCGGACGTTGTTCATGGCCCACGTCGGGGACGTGCCGGTCATCCACGCCGCCGCGTCGCTCGCGGTCGGCGCGACGGAGCGCAAGCGGACCATCGCGATGATGGAGGGCGCGGGCATCGGACCGGATCCGGCGGCGCTTCTCGGCGAGCTCGAGGAGATCGGTGTCGCGGCCGTCCGGGCGATGGGTGAGGCATCCACGGCGGAGCTGACGCGGCTCGATCCTCGGCTCGCACTCAAGATGACGCTGTCGCGCGGGAAGTCGTACGAGGCGACGATCAGCCTGTCGCAGAAGGTCTTCTTCCACCTCGCGCTCGACGGCAGGATCGGTCGTGGCCGGCCGCTCGGATCGTGGCTCGGCAGCCAGACGCGCTGGAGTCCGATCGAACGCTGGCTCCCGGACGGCATCGCCGCGTTGCCGGTCGAGGAGGCGCGGACCGAACTCGTCCGGCGCTGGCTTCGGGCGTTCGGACCGGGCACCCTCGCGGACATCAAGTGGTGGACCGGATGGTCGCTCGGCGCGACGAGGAATGCGTTGGCGTCGGTCGGCGCCGCCGAGGTCGAGATCGACGGCGACCAGCCCGGGTACGCGCTGCCCGACGACCTGGAACCGACTGAGGAGCGCGAACCGTGGGTTGCGCTTCTTCCCGCACTCGACGCGGCGACGATGGGTTGGCGCGATCGTGCGTGGTATCTCGCCGACTATCAGCCGGCGCTCTTTGATACCGCGGGCAACGCCGGGCCGACCGTCTGGGTCGACGGACGGATCGTCGGCGGTTGGGCGCAGCTCCCGTCGGGCGAGATCGTGCCTCACCTGCTCGAAGGCGTTGGCCGCGAGACGAGCCTCGCCATCGACGAGGAGGCGGCACGGCTGGCTGACTGGCTCGGACCGACGAGGATCCGCTGGAGCTTTCCGACGCCGCTCGAGACGCGGCTCAGGTCCAGCGGCGGTGGGAGCTAGCCGCCCGGGGCGCGGTCACTCGAGCGGGGCGAGGCCAGCCTCGAGCATCACCTCGGCGATCCGCTGGCTGCCTGCTGCGGACGGGTGAGCGTGATCCGACGCGAGGAACGGCGCCGGATCCTTCGTGCCGTCAGGGCCGTTGAACGCGTGATAGATGTCTGCGCACACGAGAGCGTGCTTCTTCGCGAGATCGCACACCAGGGCGGTCTCAGCGTCGGCGACCTGCCGGTAGAAGTCGAGCCCGAAGCTCGTCGTCGGGGCCGCGTCCCAGCCGATGAAGGGGTTGTAGTCGGTCGTCGGTCTGATGAGCGTCCGCTTGCCCGCACGAAGCTCCTGGATCTCGGTCAGGATCGCGTCGTAGTTCACCGCGAGGTCCGGCGCGTAGCGGGCGAGGCAGGCCGATGGCTTGGCGCCTTTGGCGCAGGTTCCCGCCGGGTAGCTCGCGAACGGGTCGGCGTCGTTGCCGCCGACACTGATCGTGATGATGTCGGCATCCGCGACTGCCGTTCGGATGGGCGCCTGGTCGCGCAGCGCCTTGAGAACCGTGGTCGTCGTGTTCGAACCGTCGGCGAAGGACGCGACGGTGACCGACTTCCCGGTCCTTGCCTTGACGAGGTCCACGAACAGCTGCGGATAGCCTTCCGACACGATCGAATCGCCGAGCGCGACAAGACTCCAGCCGACGGCAGCTGACGCGGTCGGGGCGGGTGTCTCGGCAGATCTCGCCGTCGCCGCGATGGTCGCGCTCGCCGACGGGACCGACGACTGCAGCGTGGTCGACGTCGCCGCGCCGCTGCAGGCGGCGAGGAGCACTGCCGCGAGGGGAAGGGCCATCCGGCGATCGCGAGGACGCCGAAGGCGTGGTCGTCCGCGATCGTTCATGGAACGGGCGCTTCCCGCCACCCGAAACAGGCGCGAGGGTCCCCGCGTCGGCGGTGAGGAGGAACGTCCGTCGGGGTTCTCCGCCATCCGGCCTCCAAACGTAACCACGATCACGGGACATGTCCGGGGTCGAGCAGCCGAGCCTCGAGTCGATCGCCGACGGTGAGGATCCGTCCGTCGCCAAGAGCGACGACCGCATCGGCGCTCGCGAAACCTGCGGGCCCGAAAGCGAAGGTACCCGATCTGTCATCGAACGTCAGTGTCGCTTGGCCGACCGCTTCATCGCCAAGGAACAAGACACGGCCGGACCCGACGTCAATGCCCGTTTGGCCCTGGTCGGGACGAGGCCCGGGAGGCAGCGCGAGGAAGAGATCCGAAGCGGGTTCATAGATGATCGGATCTCGACCTGTCAGCAGGATCCGCCCGTCCGCGAGGGCGGTCGCCTTCGAATCGGCCGCGGATGGCTTCGCGGCCTCGCTGAAGGTGCGACTCGCCGGATCGAACAGCCGGGCGCGGACGTCACCTGTTCCATCCACGCATACGATCAGGACACGGCCGTCGTGCAGGAGTGCTTGCGTGCCCCGCGCCGCATCACACCCGATGTCGAGCTGACTCCAACGTTCCGTGTTTGGGTCGAACACATCCGCCAGAGTCGCGCCGCTTCCGGAACCCGTCACGTCGCCGCCGGCGACGAACACCCGGCCATCGTTCAGCAGCGTGGCGTGCTTGAGTGCCCATGGCAGACGGTTCCGCGCGCCACATGGGCAATCGCGCCGCTGGTCCGGCAGAGCTGCGGTCGGGGCGAACGTGCCGGTCGCGGGGTCGTACACCTCCGCAGTCGAGCGCG
>JBJMNA010000254.1:0-4509 GCA_045804485.1 Chloroflexota bacterium | reverse complement strand
TGTTTCTGGGGAAACCTGATCCTGCCCGCGGCGACGGCCGCCCGGTCCTGTCGCTCCACCGCGGCCTTCGAGCGTGGGTCGGCGTCGTGCCGTTCGTGCGGGGCGCGAACAGCGTGCTGGAACTGCCGGTCGGGACGATCGAGCGCAGCGAGACGACGGTCGGTGATCTGATCGCGTTGGAGGAGCTCGACTAGAGCCACAACCGGCAGTGCAGGGCGACGCGGCATCATCGACCGATGGCCGTCCTGCGACGCCTTGTCACGGGTGCACTCGACCTCGCGCTCCCTACGTCCTGCTCGGGCTGCGCGCGAGAAGGTCAACCGCTCTGCCCCTCATGTCTCCCGGCTCTCGACTCGCGGCTGGGACTTCCCGGCGGGACACCGATCGGCCTGCCGGCGGACATCCCGACGCCGCTCCTGCAACTCGACTGGTGCGCCCCGTTCGCAGGTCCCGTCCGCTCCGCGCTCCACGACCTGAAGTACGCCGGCGAGCGTCGACTTGCCGAGCCGCTCGGCGCCGCGGTCGCGGCCCGGTGGGGGCGCATCGGTATCGGTGCCGATCTCGTCGTCCCCGTCCCGGTCCACGCCGACCGCGAACGCCGGCGTGGGTACGACCAGGCTGCGCTCATCGCTTCCGTCGCCGCGGCGCGTCTCGGGTTGCCAGCCGTGCGTGCCCTCGAACGCCGGCGTGCGACGGTCGCACAGTTCGAGCTCGGGCGCGACGAGCGCGCATCCAACGTCGCCGGCGCGTTCGCGGTCGGGCCTTCCGGCGAAGGCATCGTGGTCGGCCGTTGGATCCTGCTCGTGGACGATGTCGTCACGACCGGCGCGACTCTCGCCGCGTCCGGCGACGCCCTGATCCGAGCGGGTGCGGTGGCTGTCTCGGCCATCGCCGTGGCCCGTGAGCGCTGACGGCCGCCGCGGGCCGATGGGTCGCGCGAAACTCGCGGCGTATACTCGCTGACGGACGGATCGCGACCCCAGCGCGAGGATCGCATCGCTCACCCGAGGCACCGGGCAGACGCCCAAGGGGGACGCGTGAGGACGATCGTCAAGGGCAAGAACGCCGAGATCCCCGACCGCGTCCGGGACTACGCCGAACGCAAGCTCAAGCGGATCGACCGTCTGGTCGACGATGAGACGGACGCGACGGTCGAGCTCTGGTCGGAGCAGCACAAGAGCGCAGCTTCGTCGCACATCGCGGAGATCGGCCTGATCATCCACGGCCAGGTCCTGCGTAGCCGGGCGACGGGATCGACCTACCAGGAAGCACTCGACGACGTCGTCGACAAGATCGAACGACAGGCCGTCGACCACAAGGAGAAGCCGCGCCTGCGCGCTCGACCCGAGGAGGAGAAGCAGATCCTCCGGCGGCTCGCCGACGGTGACGCCGTACCCGGCCGCGAAGTCCGGGTGGTCAAGGTCAAGCGCTTCGCGATCGAGCCCATGTTCGAGGAGGATGCGGTCGCTGCGATGGAGGATCTCGGCCACCGGTTCTTCGTGTTCGTCAACGCCGAGACCGAACGGATCGCCATCCTGTATCGCCGCGACGACGGCGACTACGGCTTGATCGAGCCGTCGATCGGTGGCGAGTACACGAAGGGCCGCGGCCGCTCGTCGAATGCGGCCGAGGCCGCGGCGGGTAGCCGGCGCTGACGAGACTCCTCCCGGGACCATCGGCGGATGGGGCCGTGATCCAGCCCGTCGTACGATGCGGCCGATGCTTCCCGATGGACGGCGCCTGGGTGCCCACCTGCCCGTCGCGACCGGCCTCGTGAAAGCGGCCGACCGCGCGAGAGCGATCGGAGCGACGGCGATCCAGATCTGGGGCGACAACCCGACGGCGTGGCGGCGCCGCAAGGAGCCGCCCGCTGACCAGCCCGCATTCCGCGCTCGTCTTGCCGAGCTCGACATCGGGCCCATCGCGATCCATGCGTCGTACCTCGTCAACCTCGCAGGGACCGACGAGGTCGCGTTCGGGCGGTCCGTCGGACTTCTCGCGAGCGAGCTCAGGGCGGCACCCGGCTACCTCGCCCGGTTCGTCAACGTCCACATCGGGTCGCACCGCGGCGCCGGCATCACGGCTGGCTCGGCGCGGCTCGCCGACGGCCTCGCCCTGGTCGTCGCGGAGGTCGACGACGGCCCGGAGCGCGCACAGATCGTCCTCGAGAACTCCGCTGGGAGCGGCTTCGGGCTCGGGACGAACGTCGCGGAGCTCGCCGAGATCGCGGAGGCACTCGAAGCGCGTGGCGTCCCGACGGATCGAGTCGCGTTCTGCCTCGATATCGCGCACGCCTGGTCCGCCGGGATCGACGTCTCCGCTCCCGAGGCCATCGACCGGTTCCTCGCAGATTTCGACGCGCGCATCGGTCTGTCGCGCTTGGTGATGATCCATCTGAACGACTCCAAGTCGGAGTTCGGGTCGAGACTCGACCGCCACGAGCACCTCGGCGCGGGGCAGATCGGCGCGACCGGGCTACGGCACCTGCTTCGTCACCCCGGGCTCGCGCATGCGACCTACTACATCGAAACACCCGGGATGGACGAGGGGTACGACGAGGTCAACGTCGCGCGGGCGTACGACATCGCGGCCGGGCGCCCGCTGGCGATCCTCCCGCCCGAGGCGATGGAGATGCGCGGAAGTCGCTCGCGGTCCGGCGCTCCGTGAACGCAACACCGACATCGGCGGCCGCGCCCGCGACAGCAGTGACAGACCCGTCCGTGGCGCGTGAGCGTCGCCAGACCCTGGCGCTCTTCGCCGTGCCTCTTGCCCTGCTGATCGTCGCCGGACTCCTCCGCCTGCCGGATCTCGCGACGCGAGGGACCTGGGACGCCGACCAGGGGCATGACATGCTCGTTCTTCGTTCGTTCGTCCGCGATGGCGTCGTCCCGCTCCTCGGGCCACCGACGTCGATCGGCGACGTCCATCACGGCGCCCTCTACTACTTCGTGCTCGCCCCGGCCGCCTGGCTCACGGGCGGTGACTCCCCTCTGGCCGTCGTCACGCTCATCGCGCTCGCGGGGATCGCCGCGGTGCTCGTGACGTGGTGGCTGGCACGGTCGATCGCCGGCCCTGTCGCAGGGCTCGTGGCGGGGCTCGCGATGGCCGTGTCCGCCTCCGCGATCGACGAGTCGACCTTCATCTGGAACCCGAACCTGATCGCCCTCTCGAGCGCGATCGCACTCGCGGCCGCCTGGCGGGCCTGGTCCACCGGGCGACCCCGCTGGTGGCTCGTCGCCGCGGTCGGGACGGCCCTGACGATGCAGTTCCACGTGCTCGGGGTGACGATGCTTCCCATCGTCGGCGGGCTTCTCGTGGCTGATGCACGTCGCCAGGCGACGGTCGCGGACCGGCGGCGGATCTGGCGCTTCGGCCTGGCCGGGCTCGCGATCATCGTCTTGGCCTTTACGCCGCTCGTCGTCCACGAACTCACCACCGACTTCTCCGAACTCCACGCGGCGCTCGACTACATTCGCGCGGGCGGAGACCCAGCTGCGCTACCGCCAGCGACGCGGCTCCTCGTCATCGCAGCCCGTACCCTCTCGTGGCCGCTGACGGGCTTGCTCACGGACCGGCCTGCGATGTCACTCGTCGCGGTCTTCGTCGTCGTCGCGATCGTTGCGTGGCGTGCGTTCGCAGCGACCGGGCGCGAGCGCGTGGCGGTCGTGTGGCTGGGCGTGGGGCTTGCCTGGACCGCGATCGCGCTGACGTTCATCGCGCCGAGCCTCGCGACGGTCGTGCCGGGGCTGCCCAACGACCACTACCACGCATTCGCTGACCCGATGGTCTTCACGATCCTGGGGATGGGTGCTGCGGCGGTGTGGCGTCTCCGGGCGCCGGTTGGTCCTATCGTGACGGCAGTCGCGGTCGGTGCATTGCTCGCCTCGAACGTCGCCGCCTGGCCGCCGACGGTGGCCTCGGACGGCGGCTTCCCGGCCGCCGAACGAGCCGCGAGCCGCATCCTGGCGTCGGCCGGCTCGAACGATCTGACGCTGCGCTCGCTCCCCGACTTCAAGTCGACCGAGGCCTATGCCTACCCGCTCGTTCGGGCAGGCGCGGTCATCCACGGTGCCCCGGACGCGACGTCGACGCGCTCGTCGTTGGTCGTGATCTGCGACTCGCTGTTCGAGGACGCGATCGGCGCGGCGTGCGGCGGCCCGGCGGAGTCGATCGTCGCGCCAGCCGATCGTTACCGCGAACCGCTCGACCGGTTCGAGGCCGCACCGGGACGGACGGTCTCGGTCTACCGCGCCGTCGCTCCCTGAGAGACGGCGGAGAATCGCGAACGCCGGCGCCCCAGACGCCGGCGTTCGCAGCCCCGAGACCCGGATCGTGGAGGGCGAATCCGGGTCGTGCCCTGGTGTGTGCTAGTAACGGCCCGGATCGCGACCGATCGTTCGGGCGACCGAACGGACAGTGCTGACGGTGGAGCCGGCGCCGACCCCGATCGGGCTGGCCGAGGCGGATTGCCGCCGCGACTGGTCCGAAACGCGATCGGTGTTCGATGAG
>JBJMNA010000253.1:0-14901 GCA_045804485.1 Chloroflexota bacterium | reverse complement strand
CTGATCGATCCCGAGGGCCGGATCGCGCGCGTCTGGCCGAAGGTCAAGGCTCAGGGCCATGCCGAGGCCGTGATCGAGGCGCTGGACGAGCTCCAGGCGGCGCGCGCGTCGTGACCGAAGGGGAGACTGCTTCGGACCGACCCTTCGCGCACGACTGGCGACCGGCACGGTTCATGGTCATCGCCGCGCATCCCGACGACGCCGACTTCGGACCAGCCGCGACCGCCGCGCGCTGGATCGATGCGGGGTCCGAGGGCTGGCTCGTCTGCTGCACGAGCGGCGACCAGGGCGGCGAGGATCCCGACATCGACCCGCTCGAGCTCGCGGCGCTCCGCGAATCCGAGCAGCGAGCTGCCGCTGACGTCGTCGGATACGCGGGTGTCACGTTCCTCCACGCACCCGACGGCGCGCTCGCCAACGACCTCGCTCTTCGAGAGCAGCTCGTGCGCGAGATCCGGACGTTCCGGCCTGATGCCGTCTTCGCGACCGATCCAGAGTCCCTCTTCCACGGCGGCCGCGGCGTCAACCACACCGATCATCGGGCCGCCGGCATGGCCGCGATCGACGCCGTCTACCCCGCGGCCCGAAATCCGATGGCGTTCCCGTGGCTGGCGCGCGGCGGGCTCGCCGCCCACCGGGTCCGCCGCCTCTACCTGTTCTGGTCCGACAAGGCCGATACCTGGGTCGACGTGTCGGACACGATCGACCGGAAGGTCGATGCGCTTCGCGCGCACGCAAGCCAGATCAGTGACCCGGACGGTCTTGGCGAGAGGATCCGGTCGCGCGCAGGCGAGTCCGGGGCTGAGATCGGCGTCGCCGCGGCCGATGACCTCCGGCTGATCGTCATCGATGACGACGATGAGGTCGACGAAGCCGAGGAAGAGGACGAGAGCGTCGGCTGATCAGCTCTCTTCGAGGAGCAGCGGCCGGATCCGCCCCCAGGTGTTCCAGACTTCGGCAAGACCGTCTGCTCGGCGGCCGAGCATCGTCACCATTTCGGCAAGCGTCAGGTCACCAGCGGTCCCAGCGAGGTATTCGTCGGCGGCGACGGTCACGTCGCGGAAAAGGGAGACCGTCTCGTCCGCGGTCGGCCAGACGCGGATCCTCATCGGATCGAGTCCGGCGTATCCGAGCGCGAGCGACAGGTCGCGCTGCGACGGAGACCGCTCGTCGGTCCAGCCACCGAGCCCATCGAACCTGTAACCGAGAGACCCGAGCGCGTGGACGATGTCGCGTGACTGGAGCCGCGTGAATGTCCCCCAGAACGGGTGGTCGTCCGGGAATTCGAGTGCGGATGCCTCGATGGCGTCGGCGATGATCGCTTCGACCAGGCTCGTCATCAGGAGCTGCCAGCGACGCCGCGCCTCGGCATCGTCGTCGGCAAGGATCGCCACGAGCGTCGTCATCGCCTGGCGATCACCGCGGAGCAGCCGGAAGATCCGTGGTGCGCCGCCGCCGTCGTAGGTGATCCCGATCCGCTCGTCTTCCTCGAGCCGCGGCTCCCACGGCTCGCTCGGCGCGGCCGCGACGTGGAAGGCGGCGTCGGTCGCGATGCGTTCGTCGCAGTCCGCGAGCAGCGTCCTCGCCTGCAGGCACGCGGCGTCGGCATTCTCGGCGCCGATCCTGGCTGCGTCCGCCTCGAGCCCGAGGCGCTCGAGGGTCGCGCCGATGGCAGCGGCCGCCGCATGCTCCCGGCCGGCGGTCGCCGCCGCCTCCTTGGCCTCGCTGTTGATCCGGTTGATCTCACCGAGCCAGTCGCGTGCCGCTTCCTCGAGCGCGTCCGGCGTCCCGGCCGCCTGCACGGCCGACCGGAAGCTGCCCTGCGCGGCGTCCTTCGCGTCATGGACCGCCCGCGGGTCGGCGCCCCACGACGCGGTCACCGCAGCCGCCTCGTGCGCGTCGTAGGTCCGCTGCGCCAGCCGCAGCGCGTCGGCGGCGCCCTCCGCCTGGGCTCGAGCCCGTGTCGCCAGCTCGCATCGCTCGTCCGCGATCCGGCGCTCGTCGGCGCAACGCTCGTCGGTGGCGACTCCCGTCGTCGGGTCTGTCCGGGGGACATCGATCGTCGCTGAAGCTGCGGGCGGGTCGGGCGCTGCCGCGGGTTCGGGCACGGCCGCGGCACTGACGGGTCGTGCAACGGCGGCAGCTTGCTCCGCCTTCCGCTGTCGATCCGGCGCGGGGCTGCGACTGGCAGCCTGCGGCGCCACGCCTCGCGCCGCGACGGCGGCCATCGTGCTCATGGCGACGCCCGGAGTCGCCGCCGGACCGCGCCGGATCGCCATCGCGACCGGGTCATCGCCGGACGAGATCGGGATGGCGACCATCGCCTCGGTCGCGTCGACCGGGGTCGAGGACGGAAGACCCGTCAGCGGAAGGACCGGCTCCGTGGTCCGGCCGGGAACCGGCGGTCCGGCGTCTCGTGTGATGGCGATCGCAGCCTGGAACGTCATCGCGCCCGCGGCGCCACCAGCCGTCGCGACGACCGCGGGCGACAACCGAACGGTCGTTCGACGATCGGGCGCGCCTGCGGGCAGCGGCGAGCCGAGGAGACGTCGGTCTGCCGGTCCGCCGCGGGCCGGCTGGGGGCCTGCGACAGTGAACGCGTCGTCGGCGAGCGTGGACGATCGGCGGGGGACAGCATCGTGCGAGACGGTGAGGCGCACCTCGCGGGGAGCGGGCGGCCGAGCACGAACGAACTCGATGATGGCGGCGCCGCTGATGAGACCGAGCACGAGGCCGAGCGCCAGGAAGCTGAATTCGCTCGCCGTCACGCCGTCCGCATCCCGAGGCTCGTGCTCCTTCGCCTTCGCGGCACCATCGCCGGGCCAGCGTAGCTGCGAGCCAACCGTGCGTCAAATCTCGAAAGCGGCCACCGAGCGCTTCCGGAGATGTGCGGTCCTGCACGTTCGCGAGGGCGGATGGTAGATTCCGAGCTGTCGGCGCACGCCGATCCCCCGTCCGCGCCCGAGTCCTGCAGATCAGGGAAAGGCACGCCCGCTTGGTCACCGAGCAGACCCAGGAATTCCTCGTCCAACCCGTCGATGCCTCCTGGCTCCAGTGCAACATCGAATGCCAGGAAGCCTGCCCGGTGGGGACGAATTGCCGCGGCTACTTGAACCTTGCGGCCGAGGGGCGATTCGAGGAGGGTTACATCCTTTCGCGCGAACCGAATCCGGTCGCCGCGATGTGCTCGTACGTCTGCTCGGCGCCGTGTGAGCGTGCCTGCCGCCGTGGTGACATCGACCGGCCGCTCGCGATCCGCGCGATGAAGCGGTTCCTGGTCGAGTGGCACGAGGCGTCGGGCATCCCGGACGTCATGCCGAACATCACGCCGCGCGAGGAGCGGGTCGCGGTCGTCGGCGCAGGTCCGGCCGGGCTCGCGGTCGCGCGGGAGCTGGCGACCAAGGGGTACCAGGTCACGGTCTTCGACAGCCTGCCCTACGCCGGCGGCACGATGCTCATCGGCGTCCCGGCCTTCCGGCTCCCGCGCGAGGCGATCGAGATGGACGTCCGCCTCGTCGAGCGGCTCGGCGTCCGGTTCGTCTACGACACGACGATCGGTGTCGACATCACATTCGAGGAGCTCCAGCGCGACTACGACAGCATCGCCATCACCGGCGGCGCGATGGACGCGGTCGCGCTCGACATCCCGGGTGCGGATCTCGATGGCGTCCAGTACGGCGTCGACTTCATGAAGAAGGCGAACCTCGGCCAGCCGCTCGAGGTCGGGACGGACGTGGTCGTCATCGGCGGTGGCTACACGGCGATGGACTGCTCGCGAACGAGCCTGCGTCACGGCGCCGACCGCGTCTCGATCGTCTACCGGCGAACGCGTTCCGAGCTGGTCGTGGACGAGGAGGAGCTCGGCGAGACGGAGCGCGAGGGCGTCCGGATGGAGTTCCTCGCCAGCCCGATCGAGGTCCTCGGTGAAGACGGCAAGGTGACCGGCGTCCGGTTCATCCGCAACCGCCTCGGCGAGCCAGATGCCTCCGGGCGGCGCTCGCCGATCCCGATCGAGGGCTCCGAGTTCGTCATCCCGGCCCAGACCGTGATCCCGGCCGTCTCCCAGGCCGCGGACCTGACCTTCCTCCCGGTCGAGTCGAAGTTCGAGATCAACCGCGGCCGGGTCAAGGTCGATCCTGCGACCTACGCCTCGAACGTCCGGGGAGTCTTCGCCTGCGGCGACTTCGTCACCGGCCCGACGACGCTCATCGAGGCGGCCGGCCACGGCAAGAAGTGCGCCTACGCGATCGACCGCTACCTGTCCGGCCGGACCGACGTGACCGTGGCGGCGAACGTCAAGATCACGAGCTCGTGGCGCCACGACATGCCCGAGTTCTACGACATCTTGCCGCGCCAGCACATCCCGATGGTCCCGCTCTCGGCGCGCATGCCCTCCACCGAGCCGGTCGTGAACTTCAACACGCCGGTCGAGCTCGGCTATGACGCGAACGGCGCGGTCGCCGAGTCGACCCGCTGCCTCATGTGCAACTTCAACATCTGGTTCGACCCGTTCCGCTGCGTCCTGTGCGGCGCATGCGCGGATGTCTGCCCCGAGGGCGTCATCCACATGGTCGACATCAACACGCTGAAGTCCGAAGGCGCCCTCCCGGAGCTCGAGGAGGCGTACGGCTGGGACAACGGCGGGGCGATGATCCTCGACGAGGAGCGATGCATCCGCTGCGCCTTGTGTGTCAAGCGTTGCCCGTTCGACGCCATTACGATGGAGCGGTTCGAACTGCAGGAGATCTCGACGGACGGTCGGCTCTATAAGGAGTCGTATCGGGACGCGCAGCTCGCCGGAACGCCCGGCGTGGCAGGAGGACCCCGGTGAGCTTCCTCGAGCGGGTGGATCAGTCGATCCGCCGTAGCGCCGTCTGGCGCTCGCTCTTCCGCAACCCGTACCCGCGCGACGAGCGCTCGCGCGCGTACGCGGTCATGAACAACGTCTTCCTGCACATCCACCCCGTCCGCGTCCGCCAGCACGCCGTCAAGTTCGCCTACACGTTCTGCCTCGGCGGGCTCTCGTTCTTCCTCTTCCTCGTGCTGACGGTGACCGGCGTCTACCTGATGTTCTTCTACGTGCCGTCGGCGACCCAGGCGTACACCAACATCCTCGAGATCCAGAGCCAGGTGACGTTCGGGCTGCTCACGCGGAATGTCCATCGCTGGGCCGCGCACCTGATGGTCTTCTTCGTCTTCCTGCACATGATGCGGGTCTTCTACCACGGGGCCTACAAGCCGCCGCGCGAGTTCAACTGGGTCGTGGGCGTGGTCCTGCTGTTCCTGACGATCATGCTGAGCTTCACCGGCTACCTGCTGCCCTGGGACCAGATCGCGTATTGGGCGATCACGATCGGCACGAACATGGGCGGCTACGCCCCGCTGTTCAACACGCCGACCAAGCTGATCCTTCTTGGCGGACTCGAGGTCGCGCAGAACACCCTCTTACGCTTCTACGTCGGCCACGTGATCTTCCTGCCCTTGATCGCAGCCATCTTCCTTGCGGTCCACTTCTGGCGCATCCGCAAAGACGGCGGCATCTCGGGGCCGCTATGACGACACATCGCGGCGTTGCCGCCTTCGCTCGTTCGCTCACGCACCTTGAGGTGCGCTCGCTCGCTCCCTCGCCGGCGCCTTGCGCTGCGGCGTCCTATCGGCCCCTCGGGTCACGAGGCATGACTGATGTCTGACGTCAAGACGCCGCCCGAGACCGAGAAGCGGATCGTCCTTCCGGTCGATCCGGCGCGGCGGACGGAGATCGACAAGCAGCGCGTGCCGATGTCGGCGCGGCCGTATCGGTTGCTGGCGCTCGTCAAGCAGGACGCCGTCGTCCGCGTCCAGAAGGAACCCGACGACACTGTCATGACCTGGCCGCACCTGCTGACGATCGAGTTCCTCGCGGCCGGGATGATGAGCATCTTCCTGCTGCTGATGGGCCTCTTCATCAACGCCCCGCTCGAGGAGCTCGCGAACGGCAACGTGACGCCTGCCGTCGCGAAGGCACCGTGGTACTTCCTCGGTCTCCAGGAGCTGCTGGCCTACTTCCACCCGACGGTCGCGGGGGTCCTCGTCCCGACCTTCGTGCTGGTCGGGGCGGCGCTCATCCCCTATATCGACCGCGAGAACGTCCTGGCGGTCCGGCCCTCCGAGCGGAAGACAGCCGTGATGCTGTTCACGTTCTTCTGCATCCTCGGCTTGATCGTCACGTTCGTCGGCATCTTCTTCCGCGGCCCGGGATACACGTTCGTGATCCCGTACATCACGAGCCCCGGCTTGCACTTCGCCCTGTGATGATCTCTCGAAGGACACCGCGCGCATGAGCAACTACCACGTCGAACTCATCGACAAGCCCGCCGCCCTGACCAAGGAGGCGATCAAATCGCTGCGAAAGCAGCAGGTCCAGGGGCTGTCACGTCGCCAGCTGATGCGGACCGCGCTCGCGACCGGAGTCGGTCTCTGGACCCTCGAGGTCCTAGCGGGCACGCTCGCCTTCGCGTGGCCGAACCTGAAGGGTGGTTTCGGGGCACCGATCACCATCGGCGACCTTGACACGGTCAAGCTCCAGAACAGCAGCCTACCCGTCGAGGAGGGCTTCCCGGCCTACTACCCCGAGGCCCGCGCCTTCGTGATCCTGTACGACCCAGGACAGCAGCGGTTCCTCCCGGGCGAGGACACGAGCGGCGGCGGACAGGCACTCAACGTCCGCGCGCTGTACCAGCGCTGCCCGCACCTGGGCTGCAAGCCGAATCCGTGTCTCAAGAACTTCTGGTTCGAGTGTCCGTGCCACGGCTCGCGCTATGACCGGCTCGGCATCAAGGCCGACGGCGCCGCGTTCGGCCCCGCGCCGCGCGGCATGGACCGGTTCTCGATCACCGTCGACGGCTCCGGAGTGCTGACGATCAATACGGGCAAGATCACGCTCGGTCCGCTTCCGGTCGCGCTCGGTCAGCCCGGGCTGATCCCGCCACGCACGCCGACCGGCTGCATCTGATGTCGCACGCGATGGCGCAGGCTCGATGACCACTCCGCCCGACGACGGCTCCGAGCTGGAGCCCGGCCAGCGTCTTCCCGTGCCCCGGCCACCGGTCGAGACGGCGCCCGTCGAGCGCTTCACCTCGCCGCCGGCCACCCGCGCGGTCGAGCTGTCGCCCGAGCGCGCGGCGCAGGTCGTCCGTCAGTCGTCGAACGCCCGATGGGTCGGCTTTCTCGCGGTCGTCATCGTCATCCTGTTCATCACGATCTACTGGTTCTACGAGCTCGCGCCGCTCGGTTTCCGCGAGCCGCGGCTGGACGCCGAGTCGGCGAATCAGCAGGTGACCGCCGTCGAGCGTGGCTACAACCTGTATGAGGCGAACTGCGCGCGGTGCCATGGAGCCAACGGCGAGGGCGGCATCGGTCCGACGCTGAATCGTCAGGACAAGCTCTATGCCCACCTCTCGGTCGACTACATCAACAACATGCTGTACGCGGGCGGACGGTACGCCTGCGGCGACGTGAACTCGGTCATGCCCGTCTGGTCCAACCAGGGACACCCGCCCGGGCCGCTCAATTACGTCCAGATCGAGGACTTGATCGCGTTCATCCGGGCGCCCAACACCGAGACCTACACGATCCGCGATCCATCACTGGGTGAACCCAAGGCCGACCCGGTCACCGGCAAGACGCGGACGTTCACCGGTTGGGTCGACGTCAACTACAAGCCGGCGCCCGGCGCCACGCCCTATCCGGCGTGCTGGAAGGACGAGTTCAACACCGCCTCGGCGGCTCCCTCGGGTTCGGGCGCTCCGTCCGGGTCAGGCGCTCCGTCGGGTTCGGGCGCTCCGTCAGGGTCGGCCGCACCGTCGGGTTCGGGTGCCCCGTCGGGGTCGGCTGCTCCGTCGGGATCCGCCGGACCCGCCGCGTCGGGCGGCGCTGGCGCGGGAGCCGTCAACGTCACCGCCAGCGGCTTCAAGTTCGACCCCGGAACGCTCACGGGACCCGCGGACACGGCTTTCGTCATCAAGTTCGACAACCAGGACGCGAGCGTCCCGCACAACATCCAGATCAAGGACTCGAGCGGGGCGGTCAAGTTCACCGGCGCCACGTTCAACGGGGTCGCCACGCAGGACTACCAGGTTCCGGCACTCGCCGCCGGGAGCTATCCGTTCCAGTGCACGGTCCACCCGACGATGACGGGGACTCTGACGATCCAGTGACGTTCGCCATCGGCCGTGAGGCGGATGGCTGAGGATGGAGGACGATGGCCCAACGCGCGCTCGGACCCGGCACCGCAGTCCCGCGACGTCGCGCCCTGTTCGGGTTGCTCGACGCCGACGGTTGGGGCTGGGCCTCGGTCAAGGCGTTCGTCTGGCTGATCATCATCATCTTCATGCTCGGCTACCTGCCGGACCGGGCCTACTACCTGACGGTCGGGCGGACGGTGGACCTCGGTGTCCTCGTCTGGTCGCCGATCAACCTCTGCCCGCCGACCAACGAGAACCTGCCGTGCCCCGCGCCGGTCGGAGCACTGGTGCCGTGGCAGCAGGCGCCGGCCGAGCTCAACCTCCCGCAGGCGCGGATGGATGGGTCGGCGCTCCAGGTCGGCACGCAGATCTTCTACATCGGTGGCTCGGACGGGACGACGGCTCAGTCCACCGTGTATGTCGCTGAGACCGTCGGGTCGGGGAACTTCGACAAGTGGACCGAAGGACCCGCGCTGCCCGAGCCTCGCGCCAACGCGAGCGTCGTCTACATCGCCGGCAGCATCTACGTCATCGGCGGCAGCGACGCCAGTGGCGCGCCGACGAAGACGGCCTTCGTGCTGAGTCCCGACTCACAGACCGGCGCGCTGGGCAACTGGTCGACCGCGGACTACCTCGCGCTACCCGAACCCCGGAGCGGCGCCGCTGCCGCGATCACGCCCGACGGCCTGCTGCTGGTCGGCGGCCGCGACGCGTCCGGGCCGGTCGCGACGACGTTGAAGACGCTGCTGAACTCGACCGGAAAGCTCGGCGCGTGGTCGAGGGAACAGTCGCTCAACACGCCGCAGACCGACGCAACGGCGGTCCTCGTCGGCGACTTCCTGTGGCTGTACGGAGGCAGCGACGCGAACGGCCCGACCAAGGCCGTCCAGCGTGGCGCCTTCGGCCTCAAGGCAGCCGAGGGGCTTCCCAACAACCCGAACGCCGGCAAGCTCGTGCGCTGGGACGTGAACAACTCGGCCAACCTCCCGGTCGCCCGGACGAACGCGTCAGGCTGGGGCGCCAACGGGGCGATCTACGTCGCGGGCGGCAACGACGGCACCGCGGCCAAGCCCGAGGTCTACTGGGCAGTTCCGACGAACGCCGGCGACATCCCCGAGTGGAAGCACCTCGACGCGAGCGACCTGCCGACGGGGCTCGAGGGTGCCGCGCCCGTCATCAGCGGCCCGCAGGCCATCCTCATCGGCGGGAAGAGCGCGCAGAACACCGTCGTCCAGTCCAGCATCCGCGCGAACACGTCGCCGCTCAGCCCGTTCTTCCAGCTCGGGTTGGTGGGGGCCACGGTGCCCGGGCTCAAGATCGAGGGGGAGATCGGCCAGCAGCTGGGCTACCTGAACGCCGCCACGGTCGGGGCGATCAACTTCATCCTCCTGATCCTCGTCGGCATCGCGTTCGCCCACAAGGCTCAGACGCGTGCTTTGTTCGGGCGCGTCTTCCATCGGGTGCGCCGCCGGTAGCATCTTCGGGTCCGGGAACACCGACCGCGCGGCGCCCGCGGGCAATCAGCTCGCCGGGAGGTCGCCTTCGCCCGGGTCGAGCGGGCCGCGGCGAACCGGCAACCCAGCCCGTTCCCACGCATCCATGCCACCCGCGACGTTGACGACGTCCGTCCGGCCGGCACGCGCGAGATAACCGGCGACCGCAGCGGACCGGCTGCCCATGTGGCACACGACGAGGAGCGGCCGGTCCGCCGGCAGCTCGGCGACACGGGTCATGAACGCTGATGTCGGGATCAGCGCCGCACCGGGCGCTCGCATCTCGACGAATTCGTTCATCTCGCGGACATCGAGGAGGATCGGGCGGTCCGGGTCTTCGCGCAGGCGGCGATCTGCCTCCGCGACATCGATGGTCGGGATCGCACCCGGCATGCTCACGAGACGCTCCTTCGCAGGTCGGGCGGATCCAGCGTCGGGCCGGACGGGTGGTCGGCGAGGTCGACGAGGCGCGCGTCGATCGCGGCGAGCAGCTCCACGAGATCCACGCCGGCGACGTTCCGTGCCGGCCCCGTGTCGCGCGCCTCTTGGAGCAGCCGCCGGGCGCCGGTCAGGTTCCGGACGATCCCGGCCGGGTTGCCGCGGTCGCCGTGGACGTATGCCGCGGCGACCTTGATCAAGCCCTGGAGGACAGCGCGCTCAGCGAGGTCCGGCGTTCCCATCCAGGCAGGTTCGAGGAGCTCGTGCGAGTCGAAGAAGTCGCCTCGATCGTAGGCCGCGAGCCCGGCAGCCACCGCAGCCTCCCGCTCATCAGCCGGAAGCGGCCGATACGCCTTGGCCCGTCCGTCGCGACCGACGATGACGGCCCGATCCGTCACACGAGCTCCGCGAGCGGTCGCCGGGAGGCGAACCCGGCATCGTGGCCATGCCAGAACCCGACACTCGTCTCGCCTCGTTGCCAGCACAGCCAGACCTGCCGGCCGGACACGAGAGCAGGGAAGTCGACCAATCCGTGCTCGATGTCGCGGAGCGTGAGTCCGAGCGCATCGATGCGCGCGACCCCGGCCGCCATCTGGTCGATCAGGCCCTGCATCCTGAGCCGGGTCAGCCGGAGGTCGGCGGCCAGCGGCTTGTCGCCGGTCTCGCCCGCCGGACGCGTGCCGCGGTCCGCGATAGCGGTCGGCGCACCCTCTCCGGTGCCGCCGCCGCGGGCCAGGACCTGGTCCCGGAGCCGAACGAGCTCGGCGCGTTGCTCGGCCAAGACCGCAAGGATCCCGTCGAGCTCGGGGACCGCGTCGTTGGCGTCGTCGAGGGTGTAGTAGCGGGTCATCGACGCGATTCTAGACCTTGGGTCGCCTATCATCCCAGCAGGCTCATCCGAGCCTTCCTCACGAGGAGATCCCATGCGCCGCGTCTTCCTGTGGGCCGCTCGAAACCGGTGGCTCAAGGAGCGTCTGCCGCGGCTGCGTTTCATGAAGCGGGCCGTGCGACGGTTCATGCCGGGCGAGACGCTGGAGGACGCGCTCGCGGCCGCCCTGCCGCTCCAGGCGGCCGGGATCGCGACGATGTACACCCGACTCGGTGAGAACCTCGAGGATCTCGCCGCGGCCGATGAGGTCGCCGCGCACTACATCGAGGCCATCGACAAGATCGTCGCCGCGGGCATCACCGGCGAGATCTCCGTCAAGCCGACCCAGCTCGGCCTCGACCACGATGCGGACGCCTGCCTCGCCCACCTCGTTCGGATCGCCGAGCACGCGGCCGCCGCCGGCTCGTACCTGTGGATCGACATGGAGGGCAGCCCGTACGTCGAGTCGACGATCGCGCTGTACGAGCGGCTTCGCGCGGTCCAGCCGCGGACGGGGATCTGCCTGCAGGCATATCTGCGCCGGACCGCAGCCGACTTCGAGCGCCTTCGCCCGCTCGACCCCGCGGTCCGCCTGGTGAAGGGCGCGTACGACGAGAAGGAATCGATCGCGTACACCAACCGGCGAAGCGTCGATTCGAACTATGTGGGACTCGCCGTCCGTTTCCTGCTCGACGGCCGCGGTCGTCCGATCAGGCTCGGCCTCGGGACCCACGATGTCGCGCTGATCGAGCAGATCGCCGAGCAGGTCGGCGCCGCCGGGATCGGTCGCGACGCGTTCGAGGTCGAGATGCTGTACGGCATCCGGACCGCCGAGCAGTACCGTCTGGCGAAAGCGGGCTATCGCGTCCAGGCCCTCATCGCCTACGGTGAGCACTGGTATCCGTGGTACATGCGGCGCCTTGCGGAGCGACCCGCGAATGTCTGGTTCGCGCTTCGCCAGATGCTGCCCTGAGCTAGGGAGGTCGCGGCCATGCGTCTCGCCGCACGGATGGGCTCGCTCGGCACAGAGAGTGCGTTCGAGGTCTCCGCTCGCGCCCGTGCGCTCGAGGCGCAGGGACGGTCGATCATCCACCTCCAGATCGGCGAGCCCGATTTCGACACGCCCGCGAACGTCCGTGAAGCGGCGAAGCTCGCGCTGGACGCCGGCGCCACGCACTATCCGCCGTTCGCCGGGCTGCCGTCGCTGCGCGAAGCGATCGCCGCGGATGCCTCGGCGCGCAAGGGCTTCGAGGTCGATCCCGCGCAGGTCTTCGTCACGGTCGGTGGCAAGGGCGTGATGCTCTACGCGATCCTCGGGCTCGTTGATCCGGGCGATGAGGTCCTCGTCCCTGACCCGGGCTACCCGATCTACGAATCGCTCACCCGGTTTGTCGGCGCGACCCCCGTTCCGATCCCGATCCGGATGTCGAACGACTTTCGCCTCGACGTCGACGAGCTGCCGTCGCTCATCACGCCGCGGACGCGTGGGATCGTGGTCAACTCGCCGGCCAACCCGACCGGCGGGGTCCTGACGAGGAGCGATCTGGAGCGCATCGCCGAGCTCGCCATCGAGCACGACCTGTGGGTCCTCGCCGACGAGATCTATGGCCGGATCCTGTACGACGGCGCCGAGCACGTTTCGATCGCGTCGCTGCCCGGGATGACCGACCGGACCATCGTCCTCGACGGCTTCTCCAAGACGTTCGCGATGACAGGCTGGCGGATGGGCTACGCCATCGTGCCGCAGACCCTGACGGCGATGTACGGCCAGCTGATCATCAACACGATCAGCGGCGTCGCGACGTTCGCCCAGGTCGGCGCCGTCGAGGCGCTCGAGGGGCCACAGGACGACGTGGACGCGATGGTCGTCGAGTTCAAGGCACGGCGCGACCTGATCGTCAACGGGCTCAACGCGATCCCGGGCATCGAGTGCCTGACACCGACCGGCGCGTTCTACGTCTTCCCGCGAATCTCGGGGACGGGCCTCTCGGGCGCCGACCTCGCTGAACGACTGCTTCACGAGGCAGGCGTCTGCGTCCTTCCCGGCTCGGCCTTCGGGATCCACGGCGACGACCACATCCGGATCAGCTACGCGAACTCGCAGGAGAATCTGCTCGAGGCGCTGCGCCGGATCCGGGCGCTCGTCGCGCCGTTGGTCGCGGCGCGGGTATGAACGAACGGCCGCGGGTCTTCGTCGCGCGTCGCATCCCGACGGAGGGGCTCGATTCGATCGTCGAGGCGTGCGACGCCGACGTGTGGGCAGATGAGCTGCCGCCGCCGCGCGACGAGCTGCTGACCCGCATCTCGGGCTGCGACGGCGTCCTGACGTTGCTGACGGACAAGGTGGACGACGCCTTCCTCGACGCCGCCGGCGCGGGACTGCGGGTCGTCAGCAATTACGCCGTCGGGTTCGACAACATCGACGTCGCCGCATGCGCTGCCCGCGGTGTCTCGGTCGGCAACACGCCGGGCGTCCTGACGGAGACGACCGCAGATCTCGCTTGGGCGCTCCTGATGGCTGCGGCCAGGCGGCTTCCGGAGGGCGACCGGTATGTCCGCGAGGGCCGCTGGAAGACGTGGGGCCCGATGCTGCTGCTCGGCCCCGACATCCATGGCGCGACCCTCGGCATCGTCGGGTTCGGTCGCATCGGGCAGGCGGTGGCGCGACGGGCGCAGGGGTTCGGGATGCGCATCCTCTACCACGACGTCTCCGAGGTGCCCGAACCTGTCGCCATGGACCTCGGGGCGTCGTATCGGCCGCTGGAGGTCCTGCTCGCCGAGAGCGACTACGTCTCGATCCACGTCAACCTCAGTCCGGCGACGAAGCACCTCATCAACGCCAACTCGCTCGCCTGGATGAAGCCGACGGCCGTGCTCGTCAACACGTCGCGTGGCCCCGTCGTGGATCAGGCCGCGCTCGCCGGCGCGCTCCAGGACGGCGTCATCGCAGCCGCCGCGCTCGACGTCACGGACCCCGAGCCGATCCCCATGGACGACCCGCTGGTCGGCTTGGACAACTGTCTGATCGTGCCGCATATCGCGTCGGCCTCGCGCGCGACGAGGGGCAAGATGGCCGAGATGGCCGCCGCGAACCTCCTCGCGGGCGTGCGTGGCGAGCCGCTGCCGACACCGGTGCTGCCGCCCGGTTGACGCATGAGCGGCGCCGGCGCCGGGCCGCAGGTCGCTCGGCTCGCGGGCAGCGTCAGTCGGCGGTGATCTCGCCGTCGAGCAATTCCGCGTGGAGCTCCACGGCGAGCTCCTGCAAGGCGGGCAGACCGCCATCGGCTTGTATGTCGCCTCGCCAGACCGCGACGACGTATTCGACGCCGTCGAGCGCCAACGGGGTGAGCGTCACGGCACCGACCGAGAGGCCGAGTCCGGCAGCGACCCTGGTCGCCAGATCCGGTGGCACCGCGGGGACCGGCACCGCAAGAGCACGAACGGTCGTGCTCGTTTTCCCGTACGCGTGAGACAACTCGACGATGTGGTCCGCCTCGGCGGCCGGGATCAGCCAGCCATCGCCATCGCGCTCACATCGAAGCTTCCCGGTGGCACACCACCGCCGCAGGCGCACGATCGGCACGCCATATCTCACGGCAGCGACTTCGAGGGGCATGCCACGGTCTGGCTCGGACACGTGCTCTCCAGACCCGGACGGTCGAGGCATCGTCCCCGAAAGAGTCACGGCAGGACGCCGCTGGGTCGAATATAACCCCCCCGGTCCCAGGCGAATCACGCGGGCGCGACACTTTCGTTCGCTAGTCCAGGGACGACTCCGCTCGTACGTCGCCGCCGTATGTCTCGGCTACGGAAGCGATCAACGGCTCCCGATCCCATAACGATCTCGGGATGACCACGTCGGCTCCCTCGTCGCGCTGAT
>JBJMNA010000252.1:0-6753 GCA_045804485.1 Chloroflexota bacterium | reverse complement strand
CCGGCGACGCGTACGCGAGCGCTCTCGCATGGCTTCGCCCGATCGACTCGGAGCATTCGGCGATCTGGCAGTGCCTCGTCGGCGAATCGATGGCAACGGTCGCCAGCCTGATCCTCACCGCCTCAGGCGGTCCCTTCCTGGACGCGACGCCCGACGAGATGGCAGCGGTGACCCCCGCCCAGGCCCTGCGACACCCCACGTGGACGATGGGCGCCAAGATCACGGTCGACTCGGCGACCCTCGCCAATAAGGGGCTGGAGGTCATCGAGGCACACTGGCTGTACGATGTCGGCTATGACGCGATCGAGGTGGTCATCCACCCGCAGAGCGTCGTCCACTCGGCCGTCCGGTTCGTGGACGGTTCTCTCAAGGCCCAGCTGGGCACCCCAGACATGAGACTTCCCATCCAGTACGCCTTGACCTACCCGGATCGCCGGCCATCTCCGGCGGCTCCACCTGACCTCATCGCCGCCGGCCGTCTCGACTTCCGTGCCCCCGACGAAACACGCTTTCCCGCGCTGCGCATCGCCCGCGAGGCAGGCCGGCGCGGACCGCGTGCCTCAGCCGCGCTGATCGCCGCGGACGACGTCGCGGTCGCGCGGTTCCTCGAGGGGTCTCTCGGCTTCACGGCCATCCCGGAGCTGCTCGAGGCGGCCGTCGACCGCTTCGCCACCACCGACGGCGGCGATCCGGATGTCGATGAGCTCGTCGCAATCGACGCCGACGTCCGGTCGGCCTTCATCACGGCGCGCTTTGGACGGCCTTCGTGATCGGTTTCTTCCAGTCGATCATCACGATCGTCCTGTTCATCCTGATCCTGGGCGGACTCGTCGTGATCCACGAGCTCGGTCATTTCTTCACCGCGCGAGCGGCGAACGTCCGCGTTCTCGAATTTGGCATCGGTTTTCCGCCGCGAGCCAAGGTCCTGCGCAACAAGGGCGAGACCCTCTACTCGCTCAACTGGCTGCCGATCGGCGGCTTCGTCAAGCTCGAGGGCGAGGACGGCACTGAGGCTGACGATCCGCGTTCGTTCTCGCACCAGGGTCTCGCCAAGAAGCTGACGATCCTGGTCGCCGGCGTGCTGATGAACGTCTTCCTGGCGTTCGCGATCTTCACCGCCATCGCCTGGCTCGCTTCGCCACTCCAGGGCGTGCGGTTCTTCGAGGTCGTTCCGGATTCGCCGGCTGCGACCGCTGGGCTCCAGCCGGGCGAGGCGATCATCGCCGTCGACGGAGCCGAGTCCCAGTTCATCAACGGTCCCGATGTGCTGACGAGCCTCAGGACGCGACCCGACCAGACGATCAGCCTGACGATCGAAGACACGGCGGGCCAGCGGCGCGACGTCACGGTGACGCTCCGCTCGCAGGCCGAGATCGACGCGGGCAACGGCGCCCTCGGGATCTCCGCCAAGGAAAAGGCGTTCGAGCCGTACTTCTACGGCTACACGCAGAACGATCTCCCGACCGCCATCCGGATCGGCGCCCAGCAGACGGTGCGATGGATGGGTCTGATCGTCGGCGGCCTCGCCAGCCTCGTCAGCTCGGTCGCGTCGGATCCCACGGCGCCGCCACCTGTGTCCGGTCCCGTCGGCATCGCCACTCAGATCGGCGACATCTTCTGGAACAACGGTCCGATCCTGACGCTCTATGTCGCGGGCATCCTGTCCGCCAACCTCGCCGTCGTGAACATCCTCCCGTTCCCGCCGCTCGACGGCGGCCGCATGCTGATGATCACGCTCAAGCGGATCTTCGGAGCGCGGATCAGCCTCCGGGCGGAGCAGCTCACCTACGTGGTCGGGTTCGTCTTCCTGTTCGCGTTCATCATCTGGGTGACCGGCTTCGACATCATCCGCGGCCTCGGCGGCTAGGCGCGCGCATGTCCACGCCCGAGAGCCTCCGGCCACGTCGCCGGCCGACCGTGAGCGTCGACGTCGGCGGCGCCCTCGTCGGGTCGGCGCACCCCGTCGTCGTCCAGTCCATGACGAATACCGACACCGCCGACGCCGACGCGACGGCGATCCAGGTCGCCCGGCTGGCGCATGCCGGATCGCAGCTCGTCCGCGTGACGGTCAACACCGAGGCTGCCGCGGAGGCGGTGCCCGAGATGGTCCGCAAGGTCCGCGGCCTCGGCGTCGACGTCCCGATCGTCGGCGACTTCCACTACAACGGCCACAAGCTCCTCGCCGAGTACCCAGAGATGGCCGCCGCCCTCGCCAAGTACCGGATCAACCCCGGCAACGTCGGCGCGAAGCGGCACGACGAGCACTTCGCGACGATCATCCGGATCGCCAACGACAACGGCGTCCCGGTCAGGATCGGCGTGAACTGGGGCTCGCTGGATCAGGCCATCCTCACCGAGCTGATGGATGAGAACGCGCGCTCGGCGGAGCCGCTCGACGCCCGCGACGTGATGATCGAGGCGATGCTCCAGTCGGCGATGCGCTCCGCTGAACTCGCCGAGGCGACGGGGATGCCGCACGACAGGATCATCCTGTCGGCGAAGGTGTCGGGCGTCCGCGACCTCGTCGATGTCTACCGACTCCTAGCGGCCAGGAGCGACTACCCGCTCCACCTCGGCCTCACCGAGGCGGGCATGGGCGACAAGGGCATCATCGCCTCGACCGCGGGCCTCGCCATCCTGCTCAACGAGGGGATCGGCGACACCATCCGCGTCTCGCTCACGCCCGAGCCGGGCGCACCGCGCGAGCGCGAGGTCGAGGTGGCCCAGCAGGTCCTGCAGTCGATGGGCCTGCGGTCGTTCCTGCCGCAGGTCTCGGCCTGCCCGGGCTGCGGCCGGACGACCTCCACCTTCTTCCAGGAGATGGCCCAGCAGATCCAGGGCTACCTGAAGGACCAGATGCCGATCTGGCGCGAGACGCATCCGGGCGCGGAAGAGCTGCGGGTCGCGGTGATGGGCTGCGTCGTCAACGGCCCAGGCGAGTCGAAGCACGCCGACATCGGGATCTCCTTGCCGGGCACGTTCGAGGAGCCGGTCGCGCCCGTGTTCATCGACGGCCGCCTCGATCGGACGTTGCGTGGCGACGGGCTCGTGGCCGAGTTCATCGACATCCTCGACGACTACGTCGCGCGACGCTTTCCGGGACCGGCCGTTCCCGTCGCCTAGCGCGGCGCCGGCAACGGCCCGTTCGCGAACCTCGCCTTGTACAGCGGCCGGTAGCGGTCGTAGGCGGTGACGATCAGCGAGAGAAGCAGCACGTAGACCAGCGCGTGCTCGAGCCGGACGCCACGCAACGTCTCGAGCAGGAATTGCGCTCCGAGCACGAGTGCGACGTTCATCACCAGGAACACGATGAACGTCCGGATGGCTCCATGGGGACGGTCGCCGATCCGCACCAGCACGCTGCTGATGAGCGTGTTCACGACCACGAGCACACCGACAGCGAGCAGCACCTTGACCGGGGCCGGATCGGCGCCGGGGAGCATCCGGCTGAAGATGATGCTGACGAGCCCGATGAGCGTGACCTTCTCCACGAGCTCGAGGTCGATGACCTGGTCGGCGATGCGCCGCCGCTCACGGTCGATCGCCTCGCCCGCCACCATCGGCTGGTGCTTGTCGGCGTCGACGGTGAAGGGGTGGTCCGCCGGGTCCAGCCGCGGGACGACGAGCCGCCACACGATGACTGCGACGATCGCCGCGGCGACGACCGCGACGACGACGATCCAGGGCGCCTGCCTGATCAGGTCGGTGGCGTCGAGCTGGGCCACGTGGATGAACCATTCCTGCGGCAGCTTGATGAAGATCCAGATGAACGCCGCGATCCCGAGGAGCAGGTTGCGAGCCAGCCGGCGCGGGTCCCATAGCGTGCGGATCCCCTCGTAGCTGTCGAAGAAGTACTCGAAGGTGTTGGGGAAGATCAGCAGCACCGCACGGATCTGCGTCTGTTCGAAGATGACCGTTCCGACCAGCCGGAAGTAGAACAGGAACCGGCCGATATCGAAGGCATCGCGACTCACCCAGTTGCGGAGCATCGCGAGATACGCCATCGACAGGTAGTAGACGTCGAGCGCCTTGTCGTACGACTGGTAGTCGTTGAGGTCGAGGTTCGTGAAGGTCTGGAAGATCGTCTGGTCCAGGCCATCGATGACGAGCGCGGCGAGCATCGCCGGCAGTGGGAACCGGAAGATGGCGAGCGGGACGAGGACGCGCGCGGCCACGACGCAGCACAGCACGACGTCGTCGGTCGATACGTCCATTCGGTGGAGCCTCCCAGCGGAGCATATCCGGGCCGCTGGAGCACGCGCGAGGAGCCCGGACGACTGTTGGACGGCCTCAGGCTGGAGGGCCTCGCCTTGGCCGTCGAGGCTCTCGGGTGTATAGTCATACCTAACTGAACGGCCGCTCCGCGACGTGGGTGACCCCCACGTTTCTTTTTGAGCGGCGACAAAGAAACCTGCACAGCGAACGGAGGCCATCGTGAGTCGAGACTTCGTCGGTGCCCTCCTCCAGCTCAATGCCGAAAAGCAGATCTCGCGCGAGCAACTGATCGGAGCCGTCGAGGACGGCATCCAGTCGGCGTATCGCCGGGTGGACGGCGCCGAGGACATCCACGTGCGGATCGATGCCGAGACCGGCAAGATCCGCGTCTTCCGCGCGCGCCGGGTCGTCGGCGAGATCGAGGACGAGTTCACCGAGATGACCGTCGACCAGGCGCGGGCGATCCAGCCCGACGCCGACCTCGGGGACCTCGTCGAGACCGAGCAGCTGGATGGGGACGTCTTCGGCCGGATCGGGGCCCAGACGGCAAAGCAGATCGTCCTGCAGCGGATCCGCGAGGTCGAGCGCGACCAGGTCTTCGACCAGTTCGCGAGCCGCGAGGGCGAGCTGATGACAGGTACCGTCAACCGAGTCGAACCGCGCGCGATCATCCTCGACGTCGGCAAGAACGTCGAGGCGATCCTGGCCACGACCGAGCAGTCGATGCTCGAGCACTATCGGATCGGCCAGAACGTCAAGGCGTTCGTGCTCGAGGTCCGCCGCTCCACGAAGGGGCCGCAGATCTTCGTGAGCCGGACCCACAAGGGGTTCCTCAAGCGCCTCTTCGAGCTCGAGGTCCCGGAGATCCACAGCGGCACGGTCGAGATCAAGGCGATCGCCCGCGAGGCCGGCAGCCGCTCGAAGGTTGCCGTCGCGTCGCGTCAGGAGGGCCTCGATCCGGTCGGTGCGACCGTCGGTCAGCGCGGCGCCCGCGTCCAGGCCGTCGTCGCCGAGCTGTCGGGCGAGAAGATCGATGTCATCCCGTGGAGCGACGACGCGAGCGTCTTCGTGGCGAACGCCCTGAGTCCCGCGCAGGTCATCTCGGTCGACATCGACGAGGAGCACCGGATCGCGAGCGTCACGGTGCCGGAGCGGATGCTCTCGTTGGCCATCGGCCGTGAGGGTCAGAACGCACGGCTGGCAGCACGATTGACCGGCTGGCGGATCGACATCCGGAGCGACGTCTCTGTCGCCGAGGCACGAGCCGCGGCGGCCGAGGCCGAAGCCGCTGTACCCGAGACGCCACCTGAAGCGGCTCCTGAGCAGCCGGCCCCTGAGGAGGCGGCCCCCGCCGCCAAGCCCAAGCGGGCATCGAAGAAGGCAGCGCCGACCGAGGAGGTGGCGTCGTAGCCGGGGCCTCGGCGCCGACCGCGCCGCGCCGAACGCCCGATCGGACCTGCGTCGCCTGCCGGACCGTTCGGCCGAAGCGGGATCTCCAGCGTATCGTTCGAACCCCCGCCGGTGACATCATCGCGGACGACACCGGACGCGCGGCAGGGAGAGGTGCGTACGTCTGCCGGACGGGAACGTGCCTCGAGACCGCTCTTGCAAAGGGCGCGCTGAGCCGGGCGCTCAAGGCGCCGCTGCCACCCGAGGTGCGGGCACGGCTCGCGGGCAGCATCACGACGAACACGACGAAGACCGATGACACGATGACGATCGAAGGAGGAATCAGTGGCCAGGAGTAGGAGCGGCACGCGCGGCCGTCGCGGCCCTCGCAAGCCGCCGCGTCGCGATGGCGCGTTCGGTGGGGCCGGCGTCCAGACGCTGGACCCGCGGGAACGCGGCGCGATCGAACTGCCGGGCACGATCACCGTCAAGGAGCTCGCGGAGCTGCTCGGCGTCAACCCGGCGGACATCATCCGCGAGCTGATCAAGAGCGGCATCTTCGCGACGATCAATCAGCTCGTCGACCGCGACACCGCGTCGCTTGTCGCGGGCGAGCTCGGGTTCGAGGTCGCAGAGGCCGAGGCGGCCGGCGCCCCGGGCGCCGAAGAGGACGAGCAGACCGGCGAAGCGACCAAGGAGGTCCTGTTCGAGGACGACGATCCGTCGCTCCTCCAGCCGCGTGCGCCCATCGTGACCGTCATGGGCCACGTCGATCACGGCAAGACGAGCCTCCTCGACGCGATCCGGACGACCGAGGTCGCGGCAGGCGAGCGGGGCGGCATCACCCAGCACATCGGGGCCAGCGAGGTCACCCACGACGGCAAGCGCGTCGTGTTCCTCGACACACCGGGCCATGAGGCGTTCACCGCCATGCGCGCCCGCGGCGCGAAGGTCACCGACATCGCCGTCCTCGTTGTCGCTGCGGACGACTCGGTCATGCCGCAGACGCTGGAGTCGATCTCCCATGCGCGTGCAGCCGAGGTGCCGATCGTCGTCGCGGTGAACAAGATCGACCTGCCCGACTCGAACCCCGACCGCGTACTCAGTGAGCTCGCCCAGGAAGGGCTGCAGCCGGAGGAGTGGGGCGGG
>JBJMNA010000251.1:0-5159 GCA_045804485.1 Chloroflexota bacterium | reverse complement strand
GTGGGATCGACGCCGATCGCGCGCTACATCTACGAGACCGGCACGAAGGCAGGCAAGCGCGTCCAGGCGCTCGGTGGCGCGAAGAACCACATGATCGTCCTGCCGGATGCGGACATCGAGATGGCAGCCGATGCCGCGGTGTCTGCCGGATACGGCTCGGCCGGCGAGCGCTGCATGGCGATCGCGACGATCGTGGCCGTCGGTGCGGTGGCGGATCCGCTCGTCGAGGCGATCAAGACACGGCTCCCCAAGATCACCGTCGGGCCGGGTAGCGACCCCTCGTCGGAGATGGGGCCGCTCGTCACGAAGCAGCACCGCGACAAGGTCGCGTCGTATCTCGAGAGCGGACCGGCCCAGGGTGCGACGATCGTCGCGGATGGTCGCGACCACCCGCTCTACGACGAATCGGACGGCTTCTTCCTCGGCGTCTCGCTCATCGACAACGTCACACCGGCGATGGACGCGTATCGGGACGAGATCTTCGGCCCGGTCCTCACGGTCATGCGGGTGGGCACGTACGAGGAGGCCGTCAACCTCGTCAACTCGAACCCGTACGGCAACGGCACAGCGATCTTCACGCGCGACGGGGGCGCCGCTCGACAGTTCCAGTTCGAGGCCAACGCCGGGATGGTCGGCATCAACGTGCCGATCCCGGTGCCGGTCGCCTACTACAGCTTCGGCGGCTGGAAGAACTCGCTGTTCGGAGACCTCCACATGTACGGTCCCGAGGGCGTCCAGTTCTACACGCGCGCCAAGATCGTCACGTCACGATGGCCCGATCCGGGAACATCGAAGATCGATCTCGGGTTCCCGCGCACGCGCTGACTCGCGGTACGGAACGGCGCGTTACTGACACACGCCTGTAACCGCACGGACGGTCCGACGCCGTCCGAGAGTGATGCCGCGACGGTCAGTCTTGGGTCCCAACCCAGGAGGCTGACCATGACCGATTACCAGCGAACGACCACTCGGGAGACCGATGTGGGCGCCGCGCCTGCACCCGGCTACGAGACCACGACGACGCGGACCGACGTCGCGCCCGCGCCGGCAGTGGCAAACGACACCGTGCGGACGACCGAGTCGTCGTACACCCCCGCTGGTCCGAGCGGCGCGACACTCGCTGCCCGCATCGTGACCTTCGCGTTCGGTGTCCTCCAGGCGCTGCTGATCCTTCGGATCATCCTGCTCCTGCTCGTCGCCAACCCGAACAACGGGATCGTCGACACGATCTTCAACATCACCCAGCCGTTCGTCGAGCCGTTCATCGGGATGTTCTCGCTGAACCGCGTCCAGGCTGACCAGGGATCCGTGCTCGATATCGCCGCGATCGTGGCGCTCATCGGCTGGACGCTGATCGAGGCCCTCATCCTCGCAGCGCTCCGCATCTTCTCCCGCCGCCCGGCTGAGGCGGTCTAGACGATCGATCGGGCCAGCTCGGCGATCTCCGCCGGGCCTGTCCCGCAACAGCCTCCCAACCACGTGGCCCCAAGAGAGGGCCACGTGCTGACGACCTTCGGGTCATACGAAAAGCCGTCGTTCGCGACCCAGACGCGTTCGGCGGCTTTCCATGTGTCGCCGCGATTGGGATAGGCGATCAGGGGCATCCCGGGCGCTGCGGCGACGGCCTCGGCAAGCAGGGCGGGCACGTGGCGTGGAGAGACGCAGTTGACTCCCACGGCGGCCAGGCCCGACGCGTCGGTGGCGATCGCGAACGCCTCGGCGACAGGTTCTCCGGCCGCCGTCGTGTGGCCGTCACGGCACTGATACGACAACCAGCCCGTCGCGCCCGACTCGGCCAGGAGTTCGAGCAGGACCGTGGCCTCGCGGATGGTCGGGATCGTCTCGAATGCGAGGAGATCGACGCCCGCCTCGAGCAGCGCTTCGATGCGCGGGGCGTGCACGTCCCGCAGAGCCGCCTGTCCAGGGTCGTAGTCACCCCGATACTCCGACCCATCGGCGAGCATCGCGCCGAACGGGCCGACGGAACCCGCCACGAGCAGGTCGTCGGCATCGGTGCCGCTCTCGTCGGCGTAGCGTTCACGGGCGCGCCGTGCGGCGTCGACGCTGGCGCGTATCGCGGCGGTCGCAGTAGCCGCGTCGAGCCCGGCCGCGGCAAAGCCCTGGACGGTCGCCTGATAGCTCGCGGTCGTCGCGACACGCGCCCCGGCCCTGAAGTAGTCGAGATGGACGTCCTCGATGGCGTCCGGATCGGTCAGCAGGACACGTGCCGACCAGAGCCGGTCCGACAGGTCGTGTCCTCGCGCCTCGAGCTCGGTCGCGAGCCCACCGTCGAGTACCACGACGTCGCGAGCCGCGACCGGCGCGTCACTCATCGCGATCAGGAGATGCGGGCGTGATCCGCCGGTGACCGCTTGATGAACCGGCCGTATCCCTTGCGACCCGTGAATTCGCCGTTCCGGACGACGACCGAGCCACGCGACAGGACGACGTCGCTCCCACCCTGCACGGAGCGGCCCTCGTAGCACGAGTAGTCGACATCCATGTGGTGCGTCTTCGCGGAGATCGTGTGCCGCCGGTTCGGGTCGTAGACCACGATGTCCGCGTCAGAGCCGACGGCGATCGCGCCCTTCTGCGGGAACATCCCGAACATCTTCGCCGGCGCCGTCGAGATGAGCTCGACCCAGCGCTCACGGGTGATCCGGCCGCCGACGACGCCACCGTCGTGGAGGAGGTCGACGCGGTCCTCGACGCCCGGCAGCCCGTTCGGGACCTTGCGGAAGTCGCCGCGACCGAGCTCCTTCTGCCCGTGGAAGTCGAACGGGCAGTGATCGGTCGAGACGAGCTGGAGGTCGTCCTTGACGAGGCCCGTCCACAGGTCGTCCCAGGTGTCCTTGGTCCGCAGCGGAGGGGAGCAGATGAACTTGGCGCCCTCGAAGCCGTTGCCCATGTCGTCGAGGGAGAGGAACAGGTACTGCGGGCACGTCTCCGCGAACGCCTTCGTGCCGCGGTCGCGGGCGGCACGGACCTCGGCCATCGCGTCGCTCGCGGACAGATGGACGATGTAGACGGGCACGCCGGCGGCCTCGGCGAGACGGATGACGCGGTTGGTCGCCTCGCCCTCGAAGACGGGCTTGCGCGCGAGGCCGTGACCGATCGGATCGGTCGTGCCCGCGTCGACGGTCTGCGCGGCGACGACGTCGATGGCCATCCCGTTCTCGGCATGCATCATGATCAGCCCGCCGTTCTTCGCGGTCTGCTGCATCGCCCGGAAGATCGCGCCGTCGTCGCTGTAGAAGACGCCAGGGTAGGCCGTGAACAGCTTGAAGTCGGGGATGCCCTCTGCGACGAGGCCGTCCATCTCGGCGAGGCTGTCGTCGGTGACGTCGCTCATGATCATGTGGAAGCCGTAGTCCGTGACGGCGTTCCCTTCGGCCTTGGCGTGCCAGGCGTCGAGACCTTCGCGCAGGCTCTTGCCCTTCGACTGGACCGCGAAATCCACGATGGACGTCGTCCCGCCGAACGCAGCGGCGCGTGTCCCGGTCTCGAAGGTGTCCTTGGCGAAGGTGCCGCCGAATGGCAGCTCCATGTGGGTGTGGACGTCGATGCCGCCCGGGATCACGTACTTGCCGGCCGCATCGATCGTCTCGTCGGCCGCCACCCCGGCGCCCGCGAGATCGCGCCCGATCTGGGCGATCGTCTCGCCGTCGATCAGGACGTCGGCCGTTGTCGAGCCGTCGGCCGTGACGATGGTCCCGTTGCTGATGAGGGTGCGCATCCGGTCCTCCGCGGCGACCTGGTCGGACTCTGTTGGTGTGGCCCGATGGTAGCGCGAGGGACCCTCAGCCGGATGTCAGTGGAAGACGAGACGCGCCCCGGACTGGACGATGGGCTGGAGCCAGACGGCCGCCGTCAAGCCGCAGGCGACGACCGAGAGGCTGAAGGCGATCAGGCTCTCGACCCTGACTCTGTCGTGCCGCTGGCGAGCTCCCACGCCATCGTCCCAGAACGGGTCCCGGCGGTTGCGAAATCCTCGGAGCATGGGTCCTCCATGAGGTGGCGATGGCACCTTCCCGCCGGCCACGGCGCCGCAGCGCTCGTTCCCGACCATCTTCGAGCGGCGGCCGATCGGTGACCAGCCGGACCTTCGTTCTAGGCCGTTCGGCTGGGCGCCGCGAGGGCCGGGATGACGTCGCGGCCGTAGGCGTCGAGCTGCTCCTCCTCGTCGCCGTTCATGAGGTAGAGATTGAACTGATCGACGCCAGCGTCGGCGAGCTCATGGAGCTTCGCGATGTGGTCGTCGACCGAGCCCAGGATGCAGAAGCGGTCCGTCACGTCGTCGCCCACGAAGGCCGCGTTCGAGGACCCGACCTCGGCGTGATGGTGGTAGTCGTACCCCGCACGATCTGAGACGTAGCCGGTCAGCGCCTCCGGGAGCTCGTCGCGGGGGTATTTGTTGACGAGGTCGACGACGTGGTTCGAGACGAGTGCGGGGAACCAGCGCGTCCGGTCCCGGCACAGGTCGAGCTCGCCCACGTGGGCCGGCGCTGCGGCCTGGATCCGGATCGCGGAAGGGTCTCGTCCGGCGGCCGTGGCGGCCTCCCGGACCTGGCCCACGAACCAGCGGATGAGGTCCGGGTCGGCGAGCTGGAGGATGAGACCGTCCGCGACGCGGCCGGTCATCGCGAGGGCCATCGGGCCGTAGCCGGCCACCCAGATCGGCAGGGTCCAGCCACTCGTCCAAGGGAAGCGCAGCTCCGTGCCCTCGTACTCGATCGCTTCGCCCGCGACGAGGGCCCGGATGACGCGGATCGCCTCCTCGGTGCCGGCCATCGTGATCGGCGGCTTGCCCAGCACGCGGCGGGCGGAATCACCGCGCCCGATGCCGAGGTCCATCCGGCCACCCGATAGCTCGTCCAGGCTCGCCAGGAGCGACGCCGTGACGCTCGGCTCGCGGGTCCCCGGGTTCGTGACGCATGTGCCGAGGCGCATCCGCTCGGTCACCCCGGCCATGAGCGTGAGCAGGGGATACGGGTCGCGCCACAGGACGTGGCTGTCGAACAGCCAGCCGTACTCGAACCCCGCGGCTTCGGCCTGCCGCGTCAGCGCAAGCGTCCGCTCAGCGGTGTGCTCGGGCTTGAGCGTGAAGCCGAACTGCATGGTCGCTGCCGTACCTCTGGGAACGAAGCGGCTCGGCTGTC
>JBJMNA010000250.1:0-7837 GCA_045804485.1 Chloroflexota bacterium | reverse complement strand
CGGCCCGGCCGTCCTGACCGCGCTCGCCGCGGTGAGCGTCATGGTCATCGTGTCCGACGATGACGTCCCGTCGTTCCATATCGGTGTCGAATGGGTCGCCATCCTCGTCTGTCTCGGGCTCGTCGCGCGGAAGGGCAACCTCTTCCTCGGGCTCGTCGCCGCCGTGGCGATCGTTGCGGTCGCTCGCACCCTCGGGTGGGCCGCGATCCCGGCGTAGACGGCTCGGTCAGCCGCGGCGCGCCTCGGCTTCGATCTCGATCAGCACCGTCGGTTCGAGAAGCGCCGCGACCTCGACGATCGTGGCCGCCGGCCGGATCTCGCCGAACACCGCGCCATGGACGGCGAGCACCTCTGCGGAGCGAGCCATGTCGGTGACGAACATCCGCGTCCTCACGACATCGGACAGCTGAAAGCCGCCATCGACGAGCGCGCGCTCGATGATGTCGAGGACCGCGCTCGTCTGTGCGCCGATGTCGCCGGGATGGAGGGACACGCCGTCAGGCCCAGCGTCGGTCGTCCCCGCCACCCAGCACGAATCGCCGACGACGACGGCTCGGCTGTAACCCGCCGTCGCCTCCCACGGCCCGCCCGACGAGATCCGCCGGCGTTCGCTCACGCGTCAGTCAGCGCGACGTCCGGATCGGATGTGGCCTCGCTGGTCTCGCCGCTCTCGCGCCAGGCGAGGATCTCGGGGTCCGCCGCGATCGTCAGCAGCAGTCCGGCGAGGAGCGTCGTCCGCGGGACGACGGAATCCAGGTCGAGGTATTCCGCGGGCGCATGGTCGTTGCCGCCGATGGGACCGAGCCCGTCGAGGCTCGGGATGCCGAGGCCTGAGGTCGTGTTCGCGTCCGATGCGCCGCCCGTCGACGTGTCGGCGACCTCGAACCCGAGGGCCTCCGCGACGGACCGAGCGTGGTCCACCAGCCGGCCGCTGCGCTCGAGCTTCTCCATCGGCCACCATCGGGCCATCGGGGCGAAGTCGACGGTGACGTCCGGGACGACGGTCGCCTCGGCGATCCTGCGGATCTCGGCCTCGGCCGTCTCGAGCGCGTCGCGCGTGACGGCTCGGATGTCGACCTCGAGCGAGCAGCGTTCGGCAACGACGTTCGGTCGCGTCCCGCCTGAGATCACCCCGACGTTGACCGTCACGCCGTCCCAGCGCCCGTTGAGCTCGTGGAGCTCGTCGACGATGCGCGCGGCCTCGAGGATCGCGCTCCGACCCTTCTCCGGTTCGACGCCCGCATGGGCAGCCCGGCCATGGACCGTCAATCGAAGATCCAGGATGCCCTTGCGCGCGGACACGATGTCGCCGTTCGCGCGCGCACATTCGAGCACGAGCGCGACGTCCATCGACCGCGCGATGGCGTCGATGTGCGGGGTCGAGGTCGGCGAGCCGATCTCCTCGTCGGGATTCGCGATGAAAACGAGTCGTTCGAACGGCAGCCCGCCGCGCTCGGCGATGACCGCCTTGAGCGCGTAGAGCCCCGCGAGCAGTCCGGACTTCATGTCCGTGACGCCAGGACCGTAGGCCACGCCGTCCTCGGTCCGGAACGGCCGCTCAGCCGCGGTGCCCTCGTCGAAGACGGTGTCCATGTGGCCGATGAGCAGCGCGCGCGGCCCGCCGGCGCGACCGGCGAACGTCGCGACGACCGTCGCACCAAGCCGTCCCGACGGGTCCGGACGCGTCTCCACCTCTGCTCCGAGCTCGCTCAGGAAGCCGGCGACCCATCGCCCGACGGTATCGACACCAGCCGGCGTGTACGAGCCGCAGTCGATGTTGACGAGTCGCTCGAGGTCCGCGAGATACGCGGGCAGGTCAGCCGCGATGACCGTTCGCAGCGCGTCGAGCTCCGCCGTCGACGGGAGTGGCTGGTTCATCGTCGTGCCGGTCATCGCGCCGCCAGTCTAGCGGGCCAGTCGCCGCCCGAAGGCGCCCGGTGGCTTGCTATCCTGCCCGGACCGTGCGCCTGGTCGAGACCCGTCTGCTCGAAGGTCCCAACGTCTACCGGCTCGAGCCGGTGGTCAAGGTCGAGCTCGCCATCGGCCGGCGGCGGACCTGGTACGGGCAGCGGGATCCGGGACGCCACGCGCTCGTCCATCTCGGCGCCGATGTCCCAGCGCGAGAGCGGCCCGATAGCGTCGCCGGCGTCGTCGCGTGGGTCCGCCGCCTGCGCACCGAGCATCGCGAAGCGGCCGGGCGGATCGCGGTCCACCGGTCGTCTGACCCCGGGCACTGGATCATCACCTTTCCGTGGACCGGCGCGGAGCGAGCGCTGACCCTGACCGAGGCGGCGCTCGCGCTTGCGGAACGCGACGTGTCGCCGTCCCGGACCGCTCGACTGACGGGAGCGCAGGAGCGTCTCGTCGCGCGATGGACCGAGCGGATCGCGGCCGCACGCGCGACGCCGCCCGAGTGGCTGCGTGATGCCGACCGTCGGGTTCCGATCGTGTCGATCTCGGGGACGAACGGCAAGAGCACCGTGACCCGCCTGATCACGCATGTCTTCGTCGCCGCGGGACGGCACGTCGGGACGACGACGTCGGACGGTGTCCTCGTCGACGAGCGGATGGTCGAGCCCGGCGACTGGACGGGGCCCGGCGGTGCGCACCAGATCCTCGCTCGCAGCGACATCGAGATCGCGGTCCTCGAGACGGCTCGCGGCGGGATGGTCCTGCGCGGCGTCGGCTACGAGTCGAACGACGCGAGCGTGCTGACGAACGTCTCGTCCGACCACCTCGACCTCCAGGGCATCCACACCCTGCCCGAGCTCGCAGAGGTGAAGTCGACGATCTGCCGGATCACGCGCCCCGACGGCTGGGTCGTCCTCAACGCCGACGACGCGCTGGTCGCGGCAGTCTCGCGCCGGGTGAAGGCGAACGTCGCGCTGTTCACACTGCGAGGCGCCGATTCCCCCATCGCGCGGCGACACCGGGACCGCGGTGGGCGGGCATATCTCGTCCGCGACGGCGTGATCACCGAAGCGAACGGACCGACCGAGACGCCGATCATCGACGTCGGCGACGTCCCGATCACGATCGGCGGGCTGGCGCGCCACAACGTCGCGAACGCGCTGGCCGCGGCGGGCGGGGCGCGCGGGCTCGGCGCCACGATCGAGCAGGTCCGTCACGGGCTCGCGACCTTCGCGCCGGACGCCGCTCGCTCACCAGGGCGGCTCAACCTGTTCCGGCTCGGTGCGCGCGTCGTCATCGTCGACTTCGCACACAACGAGGCGGGCGTCTCGGCGGTCCTCGACGTGGCCGAGGGGATCGCCGCGGGTGCTGCCGGTCGTGCGGCACCGATCACCGCGATCATCGGCACGGCCGGCGACCGCCCGGACGACACGCTCCGCGGCATCGGCAAGATCGCGGCGGAACGGGCGCAGAGGGTCGCCATCAAGCAGACACGCAAATACCTCCGTGGCCGGACGGCGGAGTCGGTCGTCGGCGAGCTGATGGTCGGGGTCGTCGCGGGCGGCGTCTCCGCGACCGATGTCCCGATCTACGACTCGGAGACGGACGCCCTCCGAGCAGAGCTGAACGGCGCGGCCGGGGCGGGCGCCCACGGCGGCAAGGGCGACGCCGCGCGGGTGATCGTGCTGATGTGCCACGAGGACAGGGACGGCGTCTTCCATCTTCTCGACCAGCTCGGTGCGCGGCCGGTCGACGTGGCGTCGGAGCTCACGACACTCGTCCCGAGGCTCCAGGCACGACCGCGGCGCCCCTGAGCGGGCGCGTTGCCCGCGCGCGGACCGACTAAGGGACCCGGCGCGGCCACCACCCGACGACGTCGAGCCGCTTCGCGAACGAGAGGAGCGGTGACACTTCCGGCAGCGCGACCCCGGCCGCGTCGGCCATCGTGTTCGTCAGGATCTCGGCTTCCGCGGGCTGGAGGGGCCACGGAGCGTGCCGGATGGCGGTCGAGTGGAGCCCGCCATGCGGGTCTTGGGCGTACAGACGCATCCGGTCGGTGAGGAACGCGTCGAGCGAGCCCGGCGGCGCGGTCCGAACGGTTCCGGTCGGGCGATAGCGGGCGCGGAACTCCGCCGGTGCACCTCGCGAGTCGGTGCGCTCGGACCGGTATTCCACCCAGCCGGCGTTGGTCTCCGACGACATCCGGGCCGTGTAGTACGGCAGATGGAACGCGACTCGCGCACCCTCCACCGCAAGCCGGCTGCGCGCATCGAGACTCAGGAACCAGACCCCGCCGCGCCCCGAACGCCGGACGTAGGTCCGCACGTTGAGCTCCGGGAACGCGCCGGGTCCCGGGATCGCCGGCAGGAAGCGCGGCGCCACGTCCTCCATCCGGAACGGGACGACGCCGATCCACGCCTGGCCGTCAAAGGTGTCGATCTCGAGCCCAGCCGGGACGAGCGGGCGCAACGCGTCGACCGGGACCGGCCAATGAGCGAACAGCAGGTCCAGCCAGCGCATCCGCATGATCCACGGCTGGCTCATCGCACCACCTCGACCCGCCGGAGCGGTCAGCCCTCGGGGGCTTCCAGCTCGCCGGGATCGGCAAAGGCCGTCCCGCCGCGGGAGGTCCCCGCGGCCGACATCGCCTCGCGATAGACCGCGATCGCATCGTCCACGCAGCAGACCACGAGGTCGCCCGGGATCGCCCGCCGAAGCGCGGCCCGGACCGCCGTCATCTCCTCGAGGACCTTCTCGGCTCGGCCCGTTCGGGCCGTTCCGGCGGCCTTCGCGCCACGGACGCCCTCGATGACGTTGGTCGCCGTCTCACCGGGCTGGCGGCCCCGGAGGTTCTTGTCCTCGCGGACGATGATCTCGTCGAAGGCACCGGCGGCGATGGCTCCGTACTCACGCTGGTCCTCGTCTCGGCGGTCGCCCGGGATGCCGAGGACGCCGATCGCACGGCCGGACCGCGTCCCGGTCGCGGCGGCACCGACCCGTCCCGGCCGCGTCGGTGCCTCGACCATCATCCGGTTGACGAAGTCTGCGAGCTGCCGCATGCCGTCGACGTTGTGGCAATAGTCGATGACGACCCTGACGCCCCCGACATCGAGCAGGTTGAGCCTTCCCGGCGCCTGGAAGAACGAGGTCGAGAAGGTCCGCAGCCCCTGCCGGATGTCGTGGAGGTGCGCGCCGGCCGCCCAAGCCGCGGCGGCCGCCGCGAGCGCGTTCGCCACGTTCATGCGCGCCCGACCGCCGAACGTGGCCGGGATCAGGTGCGTGTACAGGACGGGCATGGTCCGCGAGCCGAGCCGAAGCACGATGAGTTCGCCCTCGGCCGACGGCTCGAGCGTGAACGCGGCGCCGCCGCGACTCGTGTGCCCGTCCACCCGGTCGAAGCCGTCCTCGCCCTTGCCCGTGGCCATGCTGAAGAGGACGACACGGCCGGCGCAGTGCCGGCCCATCCGGTAGACGAGGTGATCGTCCGCGTTGAGCACGGCCGACCCGGACCGCGGGACCGCCTCGACGACGACGCCCTTCACGTTCGCGAGCTGGCCGATGGAGTCGATGCCGCCGAGACCCAAGTGGTCGCCCGTGACGTTCGTCACCACCGCGACGTCGTTCCGGTCGTAGCCGAGACCCTCGCGCAGGATCCCGCCCCGGGCAACCTCGAACACCGCGGTGTCGACGGTCGGGTTCTGGAGGACCATCTGGGCCGATTTCGGCCCGGACATGTCGCCCTTCTTGATGAGCCGGCCGTCCACCACGATGCCGTCGGTCGACGTCATCCCCACGCGCCGGCCCATCAGCTTCAGGATGTGCGAGATCATCCGGACGGTCGTCGTCTTTCCGTTCGTGCCGGTCACGGCGATGATCGGGATGCGCGATCCCGAGCCCGCCGGGAACAGCGAATCGATGACCGGCCGGGCGACGTACTGCGGCTCGCCCTCGGTCGGGTGGGTGTGCATCCGGAAGCCCGGCGCGGCGTTGACCTCGACGATGGCGCCGCCGGTCTCGCGCACGGGCGTCGCGATGTCCGGGCAGATGAAGTCGATGCCGGCGACGTCGAGGCCGACGATCTGGGCGGCCGTCTCGGCGATCTCGACGTTGTCCGGGTGCGCCTCGATCGTCCGGTCGATCGACGTCCCGCCGGTCGACATGTTGCCGGTCAGGGCGAGCTTCACGAACGTCCCCGCAGGCGGGACGTCGTCGAGCCCGAAGCCCTGCTGCCGGACCAGCTCCTCAGCGGCTTCGTCGACCTTGATCCGCGTCAGGACCTTCTCGTGACCGATGCCTCGGCGGGGATCCGCGTTGGCGATGTCGACAAGCTCGCGAACCGTCCGCTCGCCGTCGCCGACGACGTGGGCGGGGACCCGCTCGGCGATCGCCGCAACCTTGCCGCCGATGACCAGGCAGCGATAGTCACTGCCCGCGACGTAGCTCTCGACGACGAGGTCGCCCGATCGGCTCTCGGCGCGGGCTCCGTGGAACGCCGCTCGCACGGCCTCTTCGGAGCGAAGGTCGAGGTGGACGCCGCGGCCGTGATTGCCGTCGAGTGGCTTCACGACGCACGGAAAGCCGATCTTCCGAGCTGCCTCGACGGTCGCCTCCTCGTTGTCGACGACGAGGCTCTTCGGGACGGGCAGGCCCGCCGAGTCGAGGAGGCGGTTCGTGAGACTCTTGTCGCTCGCGATGTCGACCGCGATGCCGGACGTCTTCGACGTCATCGTCGCCCGGATCCGCTGCTGGTGGACGCCCTGCCCAAGCTGAACGAGCGAGTGCCGATCGAGGCGGATGTACGGGATGTCGCGCGACGCAGCCTCATCGAGAATCGCCTGGGTTGACGGGCCGAAGGCGGCCCGCTCCGCGAGGCGGATCAGCCGTTCGAGCTCCGCCATGAAGTCGATTGCGACTCGCTCGTCGTTCGGCGCGACGAGATGGTTCACGAGCGCGACCGCGATCTTGCCGGCCTCGATCCCGACCGTCTCCTCGCGGTACTCGTAGATCACGTTGTAGCGGCCGGGTTCGCCCGTTCCCCGCGTCTTGCCGTGTCGGACGTCGGTCCCGGCGAGGTTCTGCAGCTCGAGGGCGATGTGCTCGGCGATGTGGCCGGTCCACGTGCCTTCGCGCAGCCGGGTGATGAACCCGCCGCGACGGCCGAGGCTGCACGCGTGATCCTCGAGGCTCGGCAGGAGCCCGACGAGGGCGTCCGTGAAGCCGGGGATCTTGTTGCTCGGAAAGTCCTCGAGCACGCCGAGGTCGACGACCATCCGGACGACCGGCTCGCGTGCCCAGTAGTTCGGGCCGCGCAGGATCCGCGTCTCGACGATTCGGAGCGTCGGCTCCGGACGGTGGCCGTTCGCCGGCCCGTCCACCGAGCGGCGACGCGGCCGAGTGGCCGGTGCGCTCTCGTTCGAAGGCGGCGCGGTCCGCGTGCGACGGGGTTTGGGTGCCGCTTGCGCCAAGGCTCCCTCCTGCGGCGTCTCGCCGGGGGCGGTGATCCCCGGAGCCGGGAACGCGAGTGTACTCGGCGACCGGGCTAGCTCGACGCCGCCTCGCCGCCGGAGATCGCGTGGAGCGTCGGCGTCGCGAGACGGCGGCGATGGGCCAGGTCGAACCGGTAGCCCGATGGCAGCGAGTGGAGCACGACGTTGCTGATCATCAGCGGCTTGTGGCCGCGAACCTCCCAGGCGTCGGTCTCCGACTGCGCCCCGTCGACGACCGTGATGCTGCCGCGGCCGATCACCTCCATCACGTGATCAGGCCCGACCACGCCGGCGGTGTCCTCGTCGACGCCGAGCCCGAGGAGGGACGGGTTCTGGGCGATGAGGCTCAGCAGCCGGCCGAGCCGGTTCCGCTGCTGGAAGTGCTGGTCGACGATCACTCCGGGCAGCATCCCGAGACCGGCGGCGATCTGGGCCATCCG
>JBJMNA010000249.1:0-4154 GCA_045804485.1 Chloroflexota bacterium | reverse complement strand
TATGACCAGGACGCGCTCGCGAGCCAGAAGTTCTCGCCCAAGTACGACGCTGCGGGCGACGGCTCGCGCCAGCCCGGATCCGCGTTCAAGCCGATCCTCTACGCAAGCGCGTTCGATGCCGGACGGTTGACCCCGGGCAGCCTGCTGCTCGACGTGACCACCGAGTTCAACTCGCGCGAGGCCTGGGCGCCCCGCGACGCGGACCAGCTCGAGCGCGGTCCTGTCCTCGTGCGCAAGGCGCTCCAGTACTCCCTCAACATCCCGGCCATCCGCGCGTTGGAGCGGGTCGGCAACGACCAGGTCGACAAGACGGCCGAAGCCTTCGGCATCCGGTTCACAGGCGGTCGCGAAGCGTACCTCCAGGCGGGCCTCGCCGGGGCGCTCGGCACCGTCGAGGTCCGGCCGATCGACCTCACGTCGGCATACGGGGCGATCGCGAACGGTGGCGTGCGCGTGCCGCCTCGGATGATCCTCCAGATCATCGGCCCGGACGGGAAGGTCGTCTGGGAGGCCCCGAAGCCCGCGGGCAAGGCGGCCATCTCGCCACAGGCCGCGTTCCTCGTCCAGGACATCCTCGCCGGCAACACCGACAAGAAGCAGAACCCGATCTGGTCCGCAAAGCTCGCGCTCTACAACGGCAAGGGCGGCACGCGTCGGCCCGCCGCGGTCAAGACGGGCACAGCGAATGACGCCCGCGACCTCGCGACCTACGGCTTCCTGCCCGCCGGTCGGAGCGGCCATCCATCGCTCGCCGTCGGGATCTGGATGGGTAACAGCGACCATTCGAACCCGAAGGCGAAGGACCCGGCGACGTCACTCACCGCCGCGGCGCCGCTATGGCATGCGTTCGTCCGGGACTACACCACGGGTTGGCCGGTCGCCAACTTCTCCCGGCCGGACGGCGTCGTTCACGCGACGATCGATGCCTGGACCGGCGGCGCGCCGGGGCCATGGACCCGGGACACGACGCGCGAGTGGTTCATCGCCGGAACCCAACCTGGTGGTCGCCACGCGATCGACCCGCCTGGGCTGCTCTATACCGCCTCGTGTGGTGGGTGGCGGGTCGATCCGCTCAAGGCAGAGCTCGGACCCGTCTCATGGGACGACGACGTCGCGAACTGGATGAGCCGCGCCCGGTCGGGTCCCGGTCAGACCGGTCCGTTCGATTCGAGAACGGCGTACTTCTGGGGTCGGACCTCGTGGGGCGGCCCGATCATGGGCTCGTGCGCTCCTCGGGTCGTGCGCCACTTCCATCACGCCGCGCCGAGACACCACGCCGTTCACAGACACAACGGCCCCCCGAAGCCACCGAAGCCGCCGAAGGGCGACAAGAAGCCGCCTCCGCCGCCTCCACCGGCGGCACCGAATCAGACGCCAGCCCCGGCGCCGGCGAATTAGCCGAGGGCGGCGACGGCGATGCCGCGCGTCTTCTCGACCCGATCGATCGAAACCCCGCGCCGCCAGTCGGTGATGCGCCCGTCGCCCGTGAAGGCGGACATCGGTGTCAGGTCGATGAACGTCGCGGGATCCGCGGCCTCCATGCGATGTCCCGGAGGTCCGGCCGGGCAATGGAAGATGTCGCCGCGCGACAGGATCTCGACGTCGCCCTCCCATTCGATCGCGAGGCGACCCTCGGTGACGATCCCCCAGTGAGGAGCATCGCACCAGCCCGCGGTGTAGCCGCTCCGCTCGCCCATCTTGACCCGGGCCATGATGTATGGCGCCATCTGCCAGGTCTCGCAATCGATGTGGGCTGGCCGAACAGCGCGCCGTGGAACGGCCGGGACGATCGGGGCCATCGGCGGTTCGGAGACGATCTCGAACCCTTGGGCCACGAGCCGCGCCGGGCTGACGTCAAGGTCCGTGTCGATCGGCTGGAACCCCGCGACGAGCGCCGAGCCACTCGATTCGAAATGGTGCTCGGCGCCACCGGCCGGAACATGGAAGACGCGGCCGGCCGGGATGGTCATCCGGCGTCGCGCGGTGATGAACCGGAGCTCGCCCTCGATGACCATGCCCCAGTGCGGCTGGACGCACGTCTGCTCGAGCGACGTGCCGGCCGAACCCGTCTCTGGAACCTCGGCGAGCGCGTACGCCATCGAGCCGAGGAGCGCGAACCTGATCTTCAACCCGTCTTGACGGACGGCCTGCAGATCGATCGGCGCGACATGCATCTTGGTCGACCCTCGCAAACGAATCCATCGTTGGCCTGGGGGAGGGAGTATAGCGCCGACCCGGGAATCGGCCAGCTGGACTGTCATGCCGGTGTAACCCGGCCCACCGACCGACGCGGAATCAGCGACATCCGCGGTATGGTGGACTCAGAGGCGTGGTGGTCTGCCCCGTCATCGGGCGTGACGTCTGCCGCCTATGAGCGAGTCTGCCCGTGCCGAACCAAGATCCCGGGCCGTGGATGGCCGGAACCGCCACAAGCCAGCCGACACTGCTGTCGGCGGTGGCGACCCGTCACGACCGGGACCTCGCACAGGCGATCCTTGACGCCATCCTCGAGGGGATCATCGTCATCGAACCCGCGACGGGCCGCGTGGTCGACATCAATCGCGGCGCCGAGCTTCTCTACGGCCGGGAGCGTGACGCCGTCATCGGGCGCCCGTTCGTCGACCTCGTCCGACCTCCCGAGGCCGCTCGGCTGACGGGATTCATCGAGCAGATCACCGAGGGCCGGCGACAGGCAGCGACGGTCATGACCGAAGTCCATCCGGCGGGGCGATCGCCGATGTCGGTCGAGGTCGTCCTCCAACCGTTGGCGACCGACGACGGTTCCACCGCGATCGTGGCGATCGCCCGCGACATCACCGACCGCATCGAGGTCCAGGTCCGGTTGCAGCGGCTCGCGCAGGCCGAGCACGCCCGCGCGGCCGAGCTGAACGCGGTGATCCGGGCGATGGGCGATGCGGTCGTCGTCTGTGGCGCGGACGGGCGCACAGTCCTCGCCAATCCGGCCGCGGAACGTCTCTTCCCGAACATCGCCGGGCAGACCTACGACGATGTCCTCCGGCTGCTCAACGATCCGGGCCATGTCGCCCCCAAGCTCGGCGCGCGAGAGGGCCCCGTCCAACTGACCGTCGCGGCCCACCCGGATCAGTGGGTGGAGCTCACGACCTACCCGGTCACCGTCGGCATCGGTCTCGCCACGGCGGGCGACGAGACGATCGTCGTGATGCGCGATGTCACCGAGGCGCGTCGTCGCGAAGCGATCCGGGAGACCTTCATCGGCGTCCTGTCGCATGAGCTTCGGACACCGGTGACGACGATCTTCGGCGGCGCGAAGCTGCTCGCGCGCGAGCATTCGACGCTCGACGAAGAGACACGACGTGGGATCTTCCGGGACATCTACGACGAGTCGGAGCGGCTCCAGCGGCTCCTGCCGACCGTCGCGCGATCCGAGGAGGCGCGCTGGCCGGGCGTGACCTTCGTCCTCGACGTCACGTCCGGGCTGCCGACGGTCGTCGCGGATCCGACGTACGTCGAGCAGGTGTTCCGGAACCTGCTGTCGAATGCCGCGAAGTACGGCGGCGCAGGGTCCACCGTCACGGTCCAGGCGACCGCCGGCGAGGACGAGGTGATCGTCCGGGTCCTGGACGACGGACCGGGCTTCCCGGCCGAGGAGACCAACCGACTGTTCGAGCTCTTCTATCGCTCACCCGGGACGGCAGGGTCCGCCAGCGGGGCGGGCATCGGATTGTTCGTCTGCGCCAGGCTCGTCGCGGCGATGGGTGGACGGATCTGGGCCGTGCCGAGGCCCGAGGGCGGCGCCGAGTTCGGGATCGCGCTCCGCGAGCTCCACGAATGAGTGCTCCTCGAGAGCGACCCTAGAGCCAGCCTCGACGGGCGGCGATCGACGCGATCACGACGGCCATTCCCACCATGGCGGTGATGACGATCCAGAAGTTGTCCGGGTCCTTGAAGAACCCGAGCGGGAAGTTCATGCCCATGACACCCGCGAGGACGACCGACGGCAGGAACACCGCCGACACCAGCGTCAGCACCTTCATGACGTCTTTCGCATCCTTGGCCGCGCGACCCATGTGGATGTCGAAGGTGCCGATGAGCAGCGTCCGAAGGTTCTCGACCGCGTCGATGGTGCGGTCGAGGCGGTCCGTCAGGCCGGGCCACGGTGCACCGAAGTCGTC
>JBJMNA010000248.1:0-30609 GCA_045804485.1 Chloroflexota bacterium | reverse complement strand
GGTGGGAGCGAGACGGGCGACGACGTCCTTCGGCGCGTTGCGTCGGTCCTCGCCGAGTCCGTCCGGGTCGGCGACACCGTCGGACGAAGCGGCGGCGACGAGGTCGTTCTGATCGCGCCAGGATCGGCCGGTGCGCTGGTCGCCCAACGCGTTCTCGATGGCATCGCGGCGCTGCCGCCGGTCGGTGGGCGCGACGTGACGGTGTCCGCCGGCGTCGCGACCTTCCCGGCCGATGGAACCGACGCGCAGGCGCTCATCGGCGCCGCGACCGAGGGGTTGGCGCGCGCGCGGGAGTCGGGACGTGGGTCTGTCCGGGCCGGTGCGGTGGCCGCGTCCGAGAGCTGAGCGCGGCGCGCGGGGAGCGCCGCGCCTGACGCCTCTCGAGGTCAGCCGGCGGCGGTCGCGACGCCCTTCGAAACGACGGGTCCCGACGGTGCGGTCAATCCCGGGACGGGCTCCCGGGTCAGGGCGAGGACGATCCCGGCCGTTGGCGTCACGCCGGCAGCCGTGAACGACGCGGTCCCGGCGCGCCCGACCGGGAAGCTTCCGATGTCGACGGGCACTCCGTCGCCACCGATCACCCAGGCGGTGTAGACGGTCGACCCGGTCGTCGGAGCGAGATCCTGCATGGCGATGGTGACCTGGCCGGAGGGGCTGACGGCGGCGAGACCCGTCCCCGTGTCGCCGTCGGCGGTGAGGACCGCTGTCAACGCGCCGGGTTCACCGGCGGCATCGATGACGGCGGTCACGGCCTGCTGGTAGGCCTGGGCGTCGGTCAGCTGGTTGCGGAGGACGAGTGTCGAGGCGCCGAGCGCGACGATCGCCACGACCGCCGCGATCCGGAGCGCCCATGACAGCGGGCTCGTGCGTCGCGCTTGACGCGCGGCGCGTTCGTCGGCGGTCGGGAACGGCGTCGGGGCAGCCGCGACCGTCGTTGGCGCCGCGACCGGGGTGGGTGCGACCGTGGTCGGCGCCCCGCTCGACTCAGCTGCCGCGGCCGCCATGATCCGCGCCTTCAACCCGGCGGGCGGCTCGACCACTGGCACGCTCTCGTCGAGAACCGCGAGCACGGACCCGAGGCCCTCGATCTCCGAGTGGTCCTCGCGACACGTCGCAAGGTGCGTACGGACGGCGGCGGCATCGGCCGGGTCGAGCGCGCCGAGCACGAACGCTCCGCCCATCTCGACGACCTCGTCGTGGGTCAGCACCGGCGTCCCGGCGGGTCCGCTCACGACGGCTCCCCTTCGAGCTTCCGGCGCATCGCCAGCAACCCGAGCCGCATCCGGCTCTTGACGGTGCCGAGGGGCGTCCCGGTCCGCTGGGCGATCTCCTGCTGGGTCAACCCGCCGAAGTACGCGAGCTCGATCGCTTCGCGCTGGACGTCGGACAGGACGGCGAGCGCGCCCTGGACCGTCGCCGCGTCGAGCCCGACCGCCACCTCGGACCAGACGTCGGGGACGGTCAGAGAGTCGGGCGGTGGCAGTTCGAGATCGGGGAGCTCGGTCGTCGGGCGTCGCCGTCGGACCGCATCGATGGCGCGGTGATGGACGATCGACAGCAGCCAGGTCTTCACGCTGCCGCGGCCCTCGACATACCGCGCGGCATTCCGCCACGCGCCCAGGAATGCTTCCTGGACGACGTCCTCGGCGAGCGTCGCGTCATTCGTGATCCGGTATGCGATCGAGTAGGCCATCGTCTTGTAGCGGTCATACAGATCCTCGAGAGCATCGAGCTCTCCATCGGCCAGGCGCACGAGCACGGCCCGATCCTCGTCGTCCGCGGGGGACGACGTCCGGAGTCGGATGGGCGGGTCCGCCTGAGTCATCCCGTAGTGCGCGCCGTCGGGCGATTCGGTTCACCGTCGCCGAGTAGGCGGTCGGTCGCTGCGGCAGCGTCGGCGGCCACCTCGTCCGCCGGTCGCGTCGCATCGAGGACGGCGAAACGTTCCGGTTCGGCGGCCGCGAGCGCGAGGAACCCGTCCCTCACCCGCCTGTGGAAGGGGAGATCGAACTCCGCCTCGAATCGCGTGATGTCATCCGGTGCGACGCGCGCGAGACCGGCTTCCACCGGCAGGTCGAGCAGGATCGTGAGGTCGGGCCGGAGGCCGTCCGTCGCGGCGTCCTCGAGCGCACGCAACCGATCCAGCGGCACGCCGCCCCCATACCCCTGGTAGGCAAGCGTCGAGTCGGCGAACCGTGCGCAGAGCACCGACCGGCCGGCCGCGAGCGCCGGTCGGATGACCTCGGTCACGAGCTGTCGCCGCGCGGCATTGAAGAGGAGTGCGTCGGTGAGGGCGTCGGTCCGCGCGGCAGACGGCGTTCGCGCGAGGAGGACGTCGCGGAGTCGCTCGCCCAGCCATGTCCCGCCCGGTTCGCGGGTCAGGTGGACGTCGATGCCGCGACCCGCGAGGTGCGCCGCGAGTGCGGCCGCCTGGGTCGTCTTGCCGGCGCCTTCGGGTCCCTCGAGCGTGATGAACCAGCCTCGCATCGACGTCCCGGGTCGCGTCACGGTCGGAGTGTAGCCGACCACCAGAGCAGCGCGGCCGGACTGATCCGATCGGATGGTCGCCGCGCATCAATCCCGACGAGATGCCTCATGCTCTGGGACGCGACGACATGACCATGCACGACAGGCGACCACACGCGCGACGCTTCCGCGGCCTTGCCGCCCTCGCCGGGCTGTGCGCCGCGTTCCTGATCCCCGCCGTCGCGGCGGCGCATCCGCTCGGCAACTTCACGATCAATCACTACGCCGGCGTCCGGGTCGAGCCCGACCGGGTGCGTCTCGACATCGTCATCGACCAGGCGGAGATCCCGACCTTCCAGGCACGCCTCGACTTCGACACCGACGGCGATGGCGAGGTCTCCGACGCCGAAACCGACGCCGGGCGCGCGACGGCGTGCACGGCGCTCGAACCCGACCTCGCGCTCACGATCGATGGCGCACGCCGGACGCTGGTCCTCGACGAAGCCGGGCTCGCGTTCCCGTCCGGCGTCGGCGGCCTCAACACGATGCGGATCGTCTGCGGGTTCTCGACGACGCTCGACGCGCCACTCGCCGCCGGCGCGCGGGTCGCGTTCGCCGATTCGTCATTCCCGGATCGGCTCGGCTGGCGCGAGATCGTCACGTCCGGGTCCGGCGTCACTCTCTCGGCGGCGGACACGGCTCCCGCGCTCCGGACGTCCTCGACCTCGGATCGTCTTCGGACGTACCCGACGAATCTCCTGACCCAGGCCCTTGCCGATACATCGGTCGCGATCAGCGTGACGCCCGGTGGACCCGTGCGGCCACCGCTCGACATCCCGGACGCCACCCCGCTGACGGAAGCTGGCGGTGGCGCTGTCGCGAACGTATCCGGCGCGTCCGGCGCGTCCGCCGCGTCCGGCGGCCATGTCGCTGCCACCCCGCCGGTCGTCGCCGTTGCGCCCGTCGCTGCACCGGCTGCGGCGTCGGTTCCGGGCGGGGTCACCGTCGGTGAGCTGCCGTCGATCTTCCGGTCGGCGGACCTCTCGCCCGTCGTCCTCCTCGTGTCGATCCTGACCGCGGCCGCGCTCGGGGCCGGACATGCATTGACCCCGGGCCACGGCAAGACGCTGATGGCCGCCTATCTCGTCGGGACGCGCGGGACGCCGCTCCACGCCGCAGGTCTCGGGCTCTCGGTGACGGTGTCACATACGCTCGGAATCCTCGTGCTCGCCGCCGTCGTCGTCGGTGCGCAGGGCTTCCTGCCGCCCGACGTCGTCGTCCGGTCCGCGCCGGTGATCGCCGCGATCTCGATCGTCGCGATCGGTGGCTGGATGCTGTTCGGCGAGGGCCGGCGTCGCTGGCGCGCTCGGGCGACGACCCCGCACGACCACCCGCACGACCACGAGCACGAGCACGACCACGACCATCCGACGGCGGCCGTCGACGCGCCCGGCATGCACAGCCACGGCGGCGTCACCCACAGCCACCTCCCGGCGGCGGGCTCGACGATCTCGTGGCGAAGCCTGTTCGTCCTCGGTCTTGCCGGCGGGCTGATCCCGTCCACGAGCGCGCTCCTCATCCTGCTCGGGTCGATCGCGGCGGGCCGGCCTGCGTTCGGGTTCATCCTCGTCGTCGCATTCGGGCTCGGGATGGCGCTCGTCATGGGCGGCATCGGCCTGGCGCTCGTCCTCGCCCGCGGTCGCCTCGACCGCGTCGACGCCGGGTCACGGCTCGGGCGCGCCAGCAGTGTCGTTCCGCTCGCCGCGGCGTTCCTCGTCTTCGGGCTCGGCGTCTATCTCACGGTCCAGGCCGTCTCGGGCACCGCGACCTTCTGAGGTCGTCCGGCCGGAACTGCACGTCCGCCGGGACTAGGGCAAACACCCCAATGCCCCCTCTCCAGCCCTCTGCTACGCTCCGCGACCGATGTCTGACCTGACCGATCGCGCCCTGGACACCGCATCCGCCCAGGGCGCGACGTATGCCGATGCGCGGATCGTGCGACGGCTCGAGGAGAGCATCGCGATCAAGAGCGGTCGGGTCGAGGGCGTCGCGTCCGGCGAGAGCGAAGGGTTCGGCGTCCGCGTCCTCGTCGATGGCGCGTGGGGCTTCGCCTCGTCCCACATCCTGACCGCCGCCGAGGCAGACCGGGTCGCCGCGGAGGCCGTCCGGATCGCCCGCGCCAGCGCCACGGCGCTCCGGGACCGGACACGCCTTGACGACCGGCCGCCGGCGCACGGGACATACGAGACGCCGGTCGCCCAGGACCCGTTCACGGTCCCGCTCGAGACGAAGATCGCCGACCTCCTCGCAGCCGACGAAGCAGCGAGCGCGGTCAAGGGCATCGGTTTCACCGAGTCGTCGTACGCGGCACAGCGCGAATGGAAGACCTTCGCCGCGACGGACGGCAGCCTGACCGAACAGGTCATCACCCACGTCGGGTCGGCGGTCGAAGCGCACGCCATCGACGGCGACGAGCACCAGCGCCGGAGCTACCCCGATTCCGGCGGCGGCTGGCAGGCGGCGGGGTATGAGTTCATCGGTGGCCTTCGCCTCGCCGAGCGGGCGGGACCGCTCGCGGAGGAGGCAGTCGAACTCCTCACCGCGCCGCAATGCCCGTCGGGCCGGTTCACGATCATCCTCGACCCGAGCCAGCTCTACCTCCAGGTCCACGAGTCGTGCGGTCACCCGACGGAGCTCGACCGCGTCTTCGGGACGGAGGCGTCGTATGCGGGGACGAGCTTCCTGACGACCGACAAGCTCGACGACGGCTTCCGGTACGGCTCCGACCTCATCGACATCGTCGCCGACGCGACCGCTCCCGGCGGGATGGGCACGTTCGGCTGGGACGACGAGGGTGTCGCTGCTCAAGCCGTGCCCTTGATCAAGGGAGGGATCCTCGTCGGCTACCTCTCGTCCCGCGAGACGGCGCCGCGGATCGGACGCCAGAGCGGTGGCGCGATGCGGGCGGACGGCTGGAACCGGATCCCGCTCATCCGGATGACGAACATCAACCTGCTGCCGAAGCCCGGGATGAGCCTCGACGAGATCGTCGCGGACACGGACGACGGCCTCTATCTGGCCTCGAACCGCTCCTGGTCGATCGACGACCGCCGCCTCAACTTCCAGTTCGCGACGGAGGTCGCCTACGAGATCAAGGGCGGCAAGAAGGGTCGGCTGTTCAAGAACCCGACCTACACGGGGATCACCTACGAGTTCTGGCGGTCGTGCGATGCCGTCGGCGACGAGCGCAGCTATGTGATGCTCGGGACGCCGAACTGCGGCAAGGGCGAACCCGGCCAGACCGGTCATGTCGGTCATGCGGTCCCGGGCGCGCGCTTCCGCGACGTCCAGGTCGGCGTCGGCAAGTGGTAGGTCGGTAGCCCATGGACGACGATCGGGGTCGCGACGCGCTCGCGGTCGCCGAGGCCGCGCTGGCGCTCGCGATGCACGACGGCGTCACCGAAGCAGAGGCGCTCGTCACCTCCGAGGATTCGGCGCTCACCCGTTTCGCGAACAGCGAGATCCATCAGAACGTCGCCGAGACGAACGTCGGGATCAACCTGCGGGTCGTCGTCGGGAAGCGGGTCGGGGTGGCATCGACGGGGCGCACCGATGCCGAGGGCCTCCGACGCCTGGCGGAGAGCGCCGTCGCGATCGCTCGGGTCGTCGAGGAGCTCGAGGACTGGGGCGGACTCCCGGCCGCGACGACGATCGAGGACACGCCTGCCGCCTACAGCCCGACCACCGCAGGCGCCAGTCCGGAATTCCGGGCGGAGGCCGTTCGCGCGGTGATCGGCGCGGCGGACGACGCTGGCGTGATCGCCTACGGCTCCTTCTCGACGGGTCTCGAATCGATGGCGGTGGCGAACTCGCACGGCGCCCGTGCGTCGGGCACCCGAACGACGTCGTCGCTCATCACGGTGTCGATGGGGCCCGGTGGCGGCACCGGGTACGCCGAGGCCGCTGCAGTCGACGCGTCCACCATCGACCCGGCGGCGCTCGGGCGCGAAGCCGCAGGCAAGGCCCGCGCGACAGCCGACGCCGTGTCGGTCGAGCCCGGCGACTACCCGGTGGTCCTCGAGGAGTACGCGGTCGTCGATCTCCTCGACATGCTCGGCTATCTCGGCTTCTCGGCGCTCGCGGTCCAGGAGGAGCGCAGCTTCGCGGAACCCGGTCGCCGGATCGGCAGCGACCTCGTGACGATCGTCGACGACGGCTACGATCCGGCGGGTCTGCCGCTCCCGTTCGACTTCGAGGGCGTCGCGAAGCAACGCGTGTCGCTCGTCGAGGCCGGTGTCTGCCGGAGCGTCGTCTACGACGCCCAGACCGCGGCGCGCGCCGGCGTCGCCTCGACGGGTCACGGGCTTCCCGCCCCGAACCCATGGGGCCCGTTCCCTTTGAACATGGTCATGGCCCCCGGCACCGCGTCCCGTGACGACCTGATCGCGGGGCTGGATCGCGGCCTCCTCGTGACCCGCTTCCACTACACGAACCCTGTCCACCCGAAGCTCGCCATCGTCACCGGCATGACGCGCGACGGGACCTTCCTGGTCGAGGGCGGCCGCGTCGTCGGGCCGGTCAAGAACCTGCGCTACACGCAGAGCTACCTCGACGCGCTGGGCGGGACGGTCGCGGTCGCCAGCGAACGCAAGACACTCAAGGGATTCCTCGGCGCCGTCGTCGTTCCGGCGGTTCGGGTCGAGGGCTGGACCTTCACCGGGGGGACCGAGCACTAGGCGTTTGACAGACCACTCCCCGACTGTAATGCTAGTCGCCACTAGTATTAGAACAGCCGGAGTGAACGCCATGACCGCGACGACGCCCGAGACGCACGACCATCACCTCTCGCTCGCACTCCGAGAGCCGGATGAGGTCGGGCGCGCCGCGCGGCGCCGGATCTCCGATGACGACTGGACCCGTTTCGAGGGGTATGCGCGCGAGATCCTCGGCGCGTTCGGGATGGACCTCGCGACGCCCGGGACCCAAGCCACCCCGCGACGGTTCATCCGCGCGCTCTTCGACGCGACGGACGGCTACGACGGCGACCCGAAGCTGCTGACCGCCTTCCCGACCGAGTGTCACGGTGGCGCGAACTGCGAACTCGCGCAGGTCGTCGAAGGCCCGATCCCGTTCTTCGCGCTATGCGAGCACCACGCTCTGCCCTTCTTCGGCAAGGCGTGGATCGGATACGTGGCACACGAGCAGATCGTCGGGATCAGCAAGCTGACGAGGCTCGTCCGGGTCGTGACGCGCCGGTTCGGCGTCCAGGAGCGCATGACGCACGGCATCGCGGACACGCTCGAGTCGATGCTCCATCCGCACGGTGTCGCGGTCTACCTCGAGGCTCATCACCTGTGCACCGAGATGCGCGGCGTCCGCGAGCACGAACCGATGACCCGCACGACAGCGTGGCGCGGCACCTACGCCGAGGAGCCGAGCCTCCGTCGCGAGTTCTTCGACGTCAGCGGGATCGGCGCACGGCGATGACGGACGACGCGTGGCGGATCGAGCCATTGTTCGTCAGCCCGGCGACGGGAAGCCGTCGCGGCGGCCCGCTCACGCCGGAGCTGGCGCGGCGATACGGAGCCGACCTGTCCATCGCGCTCCGTCGCGATCGGCCGACCATCGTCTCCAACTTCGTCACCACCATCGACGGCGTCGTCGCTTTCGACACCGAGGGGCGAACGGGCGGACGAGAGGTGAGCGGCGGCTCGAGCCCTGATCGGTTCCTCATGGGCCTCGTTCGCGCGACATCGGACGCGGTGATGAACGGGGCCGGAACGGTCCGTGCCGGTGCTCACGGCTGGACGCCGGCGTCGGTCCATCCGGCATCCGCTGACGCGTACGCCGAATGGCGTCGGTCGCTCGGACTCGCGCCGCAGCCGACGGCCGTGATCGTCACAGGATCGGGCTCGATCGACCCGGAGCATCCCGGCCTGCACGACCCGGCCGTTCCGGTGGTCATCGTGACGAGCGACGCCGGAGCCGCGCGGCTCGAGCGCCTGGCTCTCCCCGCTCACGTCGAGGTCGTCGCCGCCGGCGGGGGCCCCGGCGACCGGGTCGACCTTCGCTCGCTCGTCGACGTGTTGCGCGACCGGAACCTCGGCCTGGTCGCCTGCGAGGGCGGACCGACGCTCTTCGCGGGGCTCGTCGAGGAGAGGCTGATCGACGAGCTGTTCCTCACGATCGCGCCACAGATCGCGGGTCGCTCCGACGATGCCACGCGCCTATCGCTCGTCGAGGGCGTCGGCTTCGCGATCGCTGACGCGCCCTGGCTCCGCCTCGAGTCGGCGATGCGGGCCGACAGTCACCTGTTCCTCCGATATCGAATGGATGGTTCGCCGAACGGCAAGGAAGGCAAGTCATGAGCAGCATCAAGACCATCGTGATCGTCGGTGGAGGGATGGCGGGCGCAACGGCAGCCGAGACGCTTCGCGACGAGGGCTTCGAGGGACGGATCGTCCTGTTCGCTGCCGAGGCCGAGCTCCCGTACGAGCGGCCGCCGCTGACCAAGGATTACCTGCGCGGCGGATCGCCGTTCGAGAAGGCCCTCGTCCATCCGGCGTCGTGGTATGACGAGCGGGACGTCGACCTCGTTCGAAGCACGACGGTCACGTCCATCGACCGGCCGGCCGGGAACGTGATCCTGGCGGACGGGACGCGCGTGGCGTTCGACCGGCTGCTTCTCGCGACGGGCTCAGCGCCGCGTGTCCTCGACGTCCTCGGCAACGATCTCGACGGCGTCCACCTCCTCCGGACGCGCCGGGACGCCGACGCGATCCGCACGGCAGCGGCGAAAGCGGAACGCGTCGTCGTCGTCGGCGGCGGCTGGATCGGCACGGAGGTCGCGGCGTCACTCCGCCAGGGTGGTGCCGCAGTCACGGTCGTCATGCCGGACGACGTCCCGCTCGAGAAGCAGCTCGGGGTCGAGGTCGGATCCATGGTCCGCGATCTGCATGTCGAGCACGGCGTCGAGTTCGTCGGCGCCAGGCAGGTCGTCGGGTTCGGCGGCCGGAGCTCGGTCGAGGCCGTCCACCTGAGCGATGGCAGCTCCCTCGCGGCCGATCTGGTGGTCGTCGGGATCGGCGCGACACCGCGGGTGGAGCTCGCGACCGCGGCCGGCATCGAGGTGTCCAACGGCGTCGTCGTCGACGAACACCTGGCCACGAGCGCGCCCAACGTCTTCGCCGCCGGTGACGTCGCCGCGGCCTGGCATCCGCTCTTCGAGTCGCGGATCCGCGTCGAGCACTGGGATAACGCCCGTCGCCAGGCTCGCGTCGCCGCCAAAAACATGCTCGGCGCGAACGAGACCTACGATCGGATCCCGTTCTTCTTCACCGACCAGTACGACTTCGGGATGGAGTACGCGGGCTACGCCCCTCGATGGGATCGGGTCGTCTTCCGCGGCGACCCCGCGAGCCGTCGGTTCATCGCCTTCTGGCTCGATGGCGAACGGGTCGCCGCGGGGATGAACGCGAACATCTGGAAGGTGAACGGCGCGATCTCGGCGCTCGTCGCGTCGCGCGCAGCGGTGGACGTGGGCCGGCTGACCGATGAGAACGTGCCGTTGACGGACCTCGACGCCATCCTCCTGAGGTCTCGCGTCGCGGTCGGGTGAGCAGGGCGACCGGCGGGCCGGGCGCCGCGCGGCAGCCGGGTTTCGAAACGTTATCCGACGCTCTGGCGCTTCTCAGGAAACACTCAGAAATCTCCGCGAACGTCGAGGGAACCGTTCGACCACCGCGTCGATCCACGCCGCCGACACACCGGAGACCACGATGTCCGACTCGACCCCGACGCACGCCGACCTTCGCGCCCTTCCCGATCCCGCCGATCCGCGGGCGACCGCCGAAGCGGTCATGTTCGAGATCCGTCGCGTCATCGTCGGCCAGGACGCCATGCTCGAGCGCGTGCTCGTCGGCCTGCTCTCGGGCGGCCATCTCCTGCTCGAGGGCGTCCCCGGCCTCGCCAAGACGCTGACCATCAAGACCCTTGCCGACGTCCTCGGCGGCACCTTCAAGCGCATCCAGTTCACGCCGGACCTCATGCCGTCCGACCTCGTCGGGACGCGGATCTACCGCCCGGACCGCGGCTCCTTCGACGTCGAGCAGGGCCCGGTCTTCGCCAACTTCCTGCTCGCCGACGAGATCAACAGGGCGCCCGCGAAGGTCCAGTCCGCGCTCCTCGAGGTCATGCAGGAGCAGCAGGTCACGATCGGCCACGAGACCTTCAAGGTCCCGACGCCGTTCCACGTCCTCGCCACCGAGAACCCGATCGAGGCCGAGGGCACCTACCCCCTGCCCGAGGCGCAGGTCGATCGCTTCATGCTCAAGATCCTGCTCGACTACCCGAACCCGTCGGACGAGGCCCAGATCGTCGCGCGGTCGCTCGTGCCCGCGACCCCGCCGCGCGAGATCCTCGATGCGGCCGGCCTTCTTCGGCTCCAGCAGACCGTCACCGAGGTCTATGTCGACCCGCGGCTCATCAGCTACGCGGTGGGCCTGGTCGAGGCGACCCGCAAACTCACCTACTGGGGCGCACCCGACCTCGAGACCTACGTCTCGTACGGTGCCAGCCCACGTGGCTCGATCAACCTCATCCACGCGGCCCGCGCGATGGCGCTTCTCCACGGCCGGCGCTACGTCCTGCCGTCTGACATCGTCGCGCTCGCGCCCGACGTCCTCCGCCACCGCCTCGTCCTCAGCTACGCCGCGCTCGCCGATGGGGTCACCGCTGACACGATCGTGCAGCGGGTCATCTCGCTCGTCCCAGCCCCCCGCCTCGAGATGGCGGCGGAGCCGACCGCATGACCTCGGACCTCGCCCGCATCGGCGGGCGCGCGCGGACGGATGCCCGTCCGGGTCCCGGGCCGATCGCCGACCGTCTGGTCCGGCAGCTCGAGCTGACGCTCGATCGTCGGGTCGGCGGCCGGATGAGCGGCGACCATCTGGGCGTCGGTCACGGCACGGGTCTCGAGCTCGACCGGCTCCGGCCGTACGAGCCCGGCGACGATGTCCGCAAGATCGACTGGAACGCGACCGCCCGCACGCTCGTGCCGCAGGTCCGCGAGGACGTCCCCGACCGACAGCTGACCGCATGGCTGCTCCTCGACCACTCCCCGTCGATGCACTTCGGAACGGCCGACCGGCGGAAGGCCGACGTCGCCGAGGGGGCCGCGCTCGTCGTCGGTCGCTTCGCCGCGCGTCGTGGCAATCGCCTCGGCATCGTCACGTTCGGTGCCGGTCGCGAGGCCGTCACGCCGCCGAAGGGCGGTTCGCGCGGGATGCTCGGCCTGCTCCGTGCCGTCGCGACGGAACCTGCGGAAGAGGGCGGCGGCGAGACATCGCCGGCCCGTGCACTCGCCGTTGTTGGCGCCATCCGGACCACGCCAGGCGTCGTCGTCGTCGTCTCCGACTTCCGCGGGCCGCGGGACTGGGTCCCGGCCCTGACCGAGGTCGCCGGCCGCCACGCGGTCATCGCGCTCGAGATCGTCGATCCCCGCGAGGAATCGCTGGTGGACGTCGGCGAGCTGACGTTGATCGACGCGGAAACCGGCCAGACGCTCCGGGTGGACACGGGCGACCGCCGTCTTCGGACGGCCTTCGACGAAGCCGCCACCGCCGATCGCACCGCGCTCGCCCGCGAGTTCCGCCGGCTTGGCGTGCGCCATCTCCGCCTCTCCACCGACGGTCCCTGGCTGCCCGCGTTGGCGCAGGGCTTCACCCGCACCCCCGACCGAACAGGACGACCCGCATGAACTTCCTTGCTCCCGAGATGCTTCTCGGCCTTCTCTTCGTGCCGATCGCCATCGGGTTCTACCTCTGGGCGCAGCGACGGCGCAGCGCGTACGCGGTCCGGTTCACGAACCTCGCGCTGCTGTCGAACCTCGTGCCGAAGCGCCCGTCGTGGCGGCGTCATCTGCCGCCCGCCCTCTACCTCGCGGCGATCGCGGCGCTCCTGATCGGGCTCGCCCGGCCGACTCTCGTCGTGCCCGTCCCGCGCGAGGACGCGACGGTCATCCTGGCGATGGACGTGTCGGGTTCGATGCGGGCCACCGACGTCTCGCCCAGCCGCCTCGACGCCGCGCGTGCCTCGGCCCTGTCGTTCATCGAGCAGCTCCCGGAGAACGTCCGCGTCGGGATCGTCTCGTTCGCGTCCGAACCGGTCACGCTCGTCAGCCCGACCGCGGACCGCGCCGAGCTCAAGAAGGCCATCGACAGCCTGACCGCTCGCGACGGCACCGCCATGGGCGACGCCCTCATGCAGGTCCTCGACATCGCCGCGAAGATCCAGGCGGATGACGCCGCCGAGAAGCCCGATGCGACGGCGTCGCCGTTGCCCTCGACCGCGCCTGCCTCGTCCGCCGCGCCCGACGCCTCAGGCGCGCCAAAGCTCCCGACCGACCAGCCCTCGAACCAGCCGCTCGTCGCGGCGATCCTCCTGTCCGACGGCGCGAACTCGGTCGGCCAGACCGAGCCGCTCGATGCGGCGGCCCGCGCCAAGACCCTTGGCGTGCCGATCTACACGATCGCTCTCGGGACGCCGAACGGGACCGTCCAGGTCCGCGACGAGTTCGGGCAGCTTCAGACGCTCGAGGTCCCGCCGGACACCGACACGCTTCAGCAGATCGCGACGACCACCGGCGGAAAGGCGTTCGACGCTCCGACGGCGGAGGACCTGAAGTCGGTCTACGACAATCTCCAGTCGCGCATCGGGTACACCGAGGAGCGCCAGGAAGTCACGTTCGCGCTCGTCGCCGCCGGGCTCGTGCTCGTCGTCGTCGGTGCCGGGCTGGCGGCGGTCTGGTTCGGCCGGCTGCCGTAGGGGGACCCGCCCCGGGGTGGGTGCGCTACGCTCGCGGGCCACGGTCGTGCGAGGAGGCCTGATGCTCGGGTTCGATGTCGATGCCCTGCGGTCGCAGTTCCCTGCGCTCGCGCGCGAGCAGGACGGGCGACCGGTCGTCTTCCTTGATGGACCGGGCGGGACACAGGTCCCGCAGCGGGTGATCGACGCGGTGGTCGGCTACTACCGGGACTCGAACGCGAACGCGGGCGGCGCCTTCACCACGAGCCGGCTGTCAGATGCGATCGTGGACGAGGCGCACGCAGCCGTCGCCGACTTCCTCGGGGCGGCGAGCCCGGACGAGGTCAAGTTCGGGCAGAACATGTCGAGCCTGACGCTCCACCTGGGCCGGTCGATCGGGGCCACCCTCGGCCCCGGGGACGAGATCGTCGTCACGACGCTCGACCACGAGGCGAACGTCAGCACCTGGCGGGCGATGGCGGACGACCGCGGCGTCACGGTCCACACCGTCGACATCGACGCGACCGATGTCACGCTCGACCTCGAGGACCTCGAGTCCAAGCTGTCATCGCGGACGAAGCTCGTCGCCGTGGGCTACGCCAGCAACGCGGTCGGGACGGTCAACCCGGTGCGCGACATCGTCGCGCGTGCCCACGAGGTCGGCGCGCTGACCTTCGTCGACGCGGTCGCCTTCGCCCCGCACGGACCGATCGACGTCCAGGCGCTCGACACCGACTTTCTCGCCTGCTCGGCCTACAAGTGGTTCGGGCCCCACCTTGGCGTGCTGTACGGCAAGGCCGCCGTCCTCGATTCGCTGCCGGCCTTCAAGGTCCGCCCCGCACACGACCGCTGGGAGACGGGAACGCAGTCGTTCGAGGCGATCGCGGGGACGCTGGCCGCGACCGACTACCTGCGTGATGTCGGGCGCGACTACGGCGATGTGGCGGGCGCCCCGGGCGCCGTCGGCGCGAGCGAGAGGCGGCGCGAGCTCGTCGCCGCCATGGTCGCGATCGCCGACTACGAGCGGGGCCTCGTCGCCCACCTGATCGACGGCCTCAAGACGATCTTCGGAGTCACCATCCACGGCATCGTCGATCCTGGTCGGTCGGACCAGCGCGTTCCGACGGTCTCGATCTCGCTCGACGGCGTGACGCCGCGCGTCGCCGCTGAGGCGCTCTCGCGGGACGGCATCTACGCCTGGGACGGCGACTTCTACGCGACGAGTCTCATCGAGCGGTTGGGGAAGGCCGACATCGGCGGCGTGCTGCGTCTCGGCCTGGTCCATTACAACACGCTTGCCGAGGTGGACCGGACGCTCGCCTCGCTCGAGCGGATCGCCGGCGGATCGTGAGCGAGCGGCCGTCGATCCGGCGGCGGCTCGCCCGCCCGTTCGACCCGGCCGAGCTCCGCCGGATCAAGCGGCTCTGGGTCCGCCATTCGATCGCCGAGGACGCCCGCGACATCGACGGCCTCATCGCCACGCTTGCCGAGGACTGCGTCTACGAGATCGTGCCGACCGGGCAACGCTGGGACGGCCACGATGGCGCGCGACGGTTCTACACCGAGCTCTTCGCCGCCTTCCCGGACAACGCGTTCGCCCTGTCGGAGATCGTCATCGGCCCACAGGGAGCATTCGAGGTCGCGACGTTGACCGGAACGAACAGCGGCCCGTGGGCCGGTGTCGCACCGTCGGGACTGGCCGTCTCGCTCGAGGTCCTGATCCTCTTCCCCTGGGATCCCGCCACGGAACGGTTCACCGGGGAGCGGATCTGGTTCGACCGCGGCGCCGTCTGACCGGATGCGCGCAGGGAGCCTGCGGCGCTTGCACCATCGCGGTACGCGCCGTCATCATCGGTCGGGCCGGCGGCTCAGCCGGGCCATTCGGGGGAGATACCCACATGACGACGATCCAAACCGCCGGCCGTGCCGGCGCATTCCTGATCCCGATCGCGCTCGTCCTCGCAGCGTGCGGTGCGAGTAGCGCGACCGGTGCGGCGTCCGCCGCGGCAACTGCCGGTGCCGGAGAACCGACGACGGCAGCGTCCCCGGCCGGCCCCGCCGCCTCGGCGCCCGCCGCGTCGAGCCCAGCGGCGTCGAGCGAGGCATCGGCGGGAGCCGGCTTCCCGAGTTTCGCGATCCCTTCCTTCGACATCGGTGCGCTGACGAAGGGTCTCGAGAACCTCGATTCCTATCGCGTCTCGCTGACCGTGAAAGGCGAGGAGGTCTACAAGGGCGTCGTCGTGACGAAGCCGGTCCTCGCGCGCGACCTGACGGTGAAGGGCGGCACGCGGATCGTGGTCATCGGGAATGACGCCTGGGTCTCGCAAAGTGGCGGGCCGCTGACCAAGGTGCCGGCCGCGCTCGCGACCGGGATGTTCGCCGCGTTCGATCCGAGCCTGCTCGTCGGCGCGTTCTCCGGTCCCGAATGGACCCAGAGCTCGCTCGACCAGGGCGTCGAGCAGAAGAACGGGGTCAGCGCGCATCACTACCACATCGATTCGAGCACCGTCGCCGGCGGGCTGACGGGCCTTCCCGCCGGCGCGAAGGTTGACGTCTGGATCGCCGAGAAGGGCTATCTCGTGGCGTTCGAGGCGAGCGGCGTCGAAGGCGGCGACATCTCGATCCAGGTGACGGGCGTGGACGATCCGGCGAACAAGGTCGAAACCCCGAGCTGACCCCGCCTGCTACCCCGCGGTAACGAGGTCGTAACGGCCGGTTGCCACGCTCGTGGCATGCACAAAAGTTTCGCGGCCGTGTTGGCAGTGGCCGCCATCATCCTGGCCGGCTGCGCGAGTGCGACGTCGTCGCCGGTTCCGGCGGAGCCGTCGGTCTCGGCGCCGCCGTCCGGGATCGGCAGTGCCCGCCGACCGGTCGTCGTCGACCTCGACCTCGACAGCAGCGATGTCGCTGCCCTCGCCGTGCTGCTGCGCGACCCGGCCATCGACATCCGGGCGATCCTTCTCGATGGCACCGGTCTCGTCCATTGCGCGCCTGGGCTGCGCAACGTCGCGTACCTGCTGGGACAATTCGGCATCCGCGGCATCCCGGTCGCCTGCGGCCGCGAGGACGCCGGGCCCGACGGGCGACCGTTCCCGGCAGACTGGCGTGTCGGTCCCGATACCGCCTGGGGGATGGACATCCCGCCGCAGATCTCGACCGGGATCCCGGACGACGCATCGACACTTCTCGCGAAGGCCCTCAAGGCGAGCCCCGAACCGGTGACGATCGTCGCGCTCGGCCCGTGGACCAATCTCGAGGACGCGTTCACCGCCGACCCGAGGCTCGCCCAGCGGGTGGCCGGAATCCATGCGATGGCCGGCGCAGTCGACGCGCCGGGCAACGTCATCATCGACACGGTGACCGCCGCGGACAGGCTCGAGTGGAACGTGGCGGCGGATCCGTCCGCAGTCGCTGCAGTGATGGCCACGACCATCCCGATCACGATCGTGCCGCTCGATGCGACCGATGACGTCCCCGTCCCCGCGGACCTGACCGAGCGGCTCGCGAGCGACCACACGGCCGCCGGTGCGGACCTCGCCTACGAGCTCCTCGTCCGCTCGCCGGCCCGGATCACCGACCCAGGCCAGCAGCTCTGGGACGAGCTCGCGGCGCTCACCGTCAGCCGACCCGCGCTCGTCACGTGGCGCGACGAGACCCTCGCGATCGCTGCGGACGGCCGCCTGGACCACTCGAACCCTGGACGGCGGATACGGGTCGGCACAGGTGCCGATGCCTCAGCGACAGAGACGGCCCTCCTCGCGGCGCTGCGTACGGGCCCGCCGCGAACGGACCCGTTCTCGATCGCAGGGACGATCGACATCCGGTGGGACGGGACGAGGTGCGCGATGGCGGCCTCCTCCACCGCGCCCGGCGTGTACCTGATGAGGCTCACGACCACGAGCGGCAAGCCGGGCGGTGTTCTGCTCGTCGGCGTCGCGGACGGTCATCGGTGGTCGGAATTGACCGACCTCCTCACCGACATCGACCTCGAGCATTTCGAGCCACCCGAGTGGATGATCCGCGGCGGCCAGATCGGCGATGACACCGGAGCGGGCACGGGCGCGACCGCAACCGCGATCGTCAAGGCCGGGACCCACGGGCCGATCTGTGCGGCCGGCACGTGGCCCGACATCGTCTTCACGCCTGGCGAGCCTGTCGCCTTCGGCGTTTGACCTGTCCCGCCGAGGTCACCAGGCTGCGAGGGTCCAGATCCCGGGCTCGCGTTCGGCCGCGCCGCGCGCGTCGCCGATATCCGCGAACAGGGCCACCGCTCGCTTGAGATGCTCCATCGACGCGTCGTCCCGACCCGCCTCGTGGAGCAGATCCGCGATGTGGTTCTCGACCGCCGCCTCGAGGTGCCGGTCGCCGATCCTCCGACACGCTTCGACGGCGTCGCCACCGAGCGCGACCGCCTCGTTGACCGCTCCCTGGCGAGCGAGCACCGTCGCAAGGGCCGTGGTCGCTGCGATCAAGGCGGTCGGGTCGGGGTCGTCCGCGGCGGTGGCACGGCTCCGCTCGAGAGCCGCGCTTGCCGCCGCGAGGTCGCCTCGCGATGCCGCGACCAGACCGGCGATCCGATCCGCGACGCCGGCAAGATGTGCGTCGTCGACGCGCGACGCCATCGTCCATGCCTTCGATGCAGCGTCGTCGGCGATGTCGAGCGTTCCCGCACGAAGCGCGACGACGCTGCGCTCGACCAGCGCGCGCGCGCGGACCGCGTCGGGGAGCCCGGCCGTGGCGAGCGCCGCGTCGAGATGGCTGGCCGCCGCCACGAGATCGCCGCGCCGTCGATGGACGCGGCCGAGACCGATCTCGATCCCCGGCAACTCGTCGGCCGACGCTCGAGCCGCGGCCGTCTCGAGGGCAGCGATCGCCGCCGGGTACTCCGCGAGACGCGCATGCAGCTCGCCGATCCGCGCCCGGAGGACCGCGTGGGAGCCGGCGCCGAGAGTCGCGGCGGCCTCGAGATGCTCGATCGCCTCGCGGTTGGCAAAGACGGCGTCGGCCCGGTCGGCGGCCGCGATGTGTGCCGCGGCGGCCTCGACGGGCCGGCCGGCCTCGCGCTCGTGGGCCGCGATGAGCGCAAAACGACTCAGCTCGTCGCGGCCGCTCCAACCCGCCTCCGACCGGATCGCGTCCGCCGCCCGCCGGTGAAGCAGCCGCCGCCGTGCGAGGCTCGTCGCCTCGTACGCTGCATCGCGCATCCGGCCGTGGACGAAGTCGTACGCCACGGAAGTCCCGCCGGTGTCCCCGAGCTCACGGACGATGCCGCGTCGCATCGCCTCTTCGAGCGCGTCGACCGTCTCCTCCTCCGTGCGACCACTCGCAGCCCGCACGGTCGCGAGATCGAACGAGCGACCGATGACGGCGGCGGCCGCGAGCACCTGGGTCGTGATCTCGCCGACCGACGCGAGCCGGTCGCGTAGCAGCGCGTGGACGTCTCGTGGCGTCTCGGCGCCGCGCACCGCGCCACCCCCGAGCGCCGCGACGAGATGCAGCGGCAGGCCCTCGGCGTCATCGATGAGGGCCTGGACGCCCTCGACCGGTCCGGCGGGTCGGATGGCGGCCACGAGGTCGGCCACGGCACCCCGCGACAGCCGGCCGAGGACCACCGTCGCCGCGTTCGGCAGCCGAGAGAGGTCATCGATCTGCGCCTCCGCGCCGGCCGGGACGTCCTCACGTCGCAGCCCAAGGAGCAGGAGCAGCGGTCGAGCCGAGAGGCGACGTCCAAGGTAGGCGGCCGCCTCCCGCGTCGCTTCATCGGCGAGGTGGAGGTCGTCGATCCAGACGACCCCCGGCACGGGGCCCGCAACGAGGACGGTCAGACCGTCGGCGATGGCCTCCAGCAGCCGGACGCGCGCACCCGTTGCGTCGGACGCGATCGACGCTGCACCGGACGTCGGTCGCAGGCCGGCGGGCAGCTCCACGAGGCGGTGGAGATCGGCGCGGGCGGTCTCGTCGAGTCGGGCGAGACGGTCCGCCGCGTCGGGCATCGCGAGCCCTGACCGGAGGAGCCCCGCGATGGGTGCGTAGGCGATCGCCGCCTCGCCGGGATATGCGCGCGCGGAGAGGACGACGCCGGTGTCGGCTCGAACGCCCGCGACGAACGCCTCGGCGAGCCGCGTCTTGCCGATCCCAGCCTCGCCCTCGAGGAGGACGAGCCGACCGTTGCGGGCAGACGCGCGCCATGCGACCCGGATCGCCTCCAGCTCACGCTCGCGGCCGACCATCGGGATGGCGATCTCATCCGTCGCTGCGGCGTCGGCGCGCACTTCCTGCGCACGTGTCACGTCCCGCTCCAGGCGGTCCTCGCGGATCGCCTCGTACAGCTCGGTCGTCTCGCGCAGCGGTGCCACCCCGAGCTCGCGGTCGAAGACCGCGACGAGCTCTCGGTAACGCCGGATCGCGCCGACCCTGTCGCCACCCAGGGCGAGGAGCTCGATGAGACGGCGCTGCCCGACCTCGTCGAGCGGGTCGAGCTCGACGCGTCGACTGGCAGCCTCGATGGCGCCTGCCGCGTCGCCGCCGGCCGCCCGAGCCGTCGCAAGCCGATCGAGCAGGCCGGCTACTGATCGCTCGACGCGGACCGAACGCTGCGCCTGCCAGTCGTCGAACGCGGGGCTGTCGCGAAGCGCGAAACCCGCGAGGAACGGCCCGCGCGCAAGGGCCGCTGCGGCCTCGCGGTCCGCCGTCCGCGGTGAGTCCGACAGTCGCTCGAAGTCGGCGAGGTCCACCGTCGCGGCACCCTCGTCGAGCGCGACCTGCGCCCGCCCGATCTCGAAGCCGACGTCCCCGAGGGCCGACCGGAGCGAAGACAGGGTCCGCCGCAGCGCGCCCCGCGCGGACTCGTCGTCGGCGTCGGGCCAGAACATCGCGGCGAGCTCATCTCGTGCGAACGGGCGTCCCTCGGCGGCGACCAGCGCGACGATGGCGAGCGCCTTGCGCGTGTCGACGACGATCGGCCGGCCTTCGACGATCACCTCGAGCGGGCCGAGCAGGCGGATCTGCAGGCCTGTCGACGAACCGGACACGGCGTAACGGTACCGGATGCCACGCGTATCCCGTAACGTTCTCCAGACGATGACCGCGGACCATGCACCGATGTCGACACGCTCCGTCCGCGCCATCCACCGCCCGCGCGCAGCGGTCCTCGGCTGGTTGCTGGCCGTGGGCTCCATGGCGGCCGGCGTGGCTCTCCTGGCCGCCGGCGACGCGGTCCTCCAGGAGCGACTCGCCATCGACCGCGTGGTGCTGTGCGTATCGGCCTCGAGCGTCGGCGCGATCATCCTGCTGCGCCGACCCGGCCACGGGATCGGACTCATCTGCCTGGCGGCCGGGATCCTCGCCGGCGCCGGGATCCTCGGAGCAGGCCTCGCGCTGGCCGGCCCTCGCGGCTACGTGAACGAGTCGGTCCCGACCATCGGGCTGCTGAGCGCGATCGTCGCGCCCATGGTGGCGTACTGCCTGATCGGCCCGGTCCTGCTTGGCGCCTTCCCGAGCGGTCGGTTCGGCCCCGTCGGCCGGTGGCTCATCCCCCTCGCCGCGATCATCCTGGCTCCGGTCGCGGTCATCGCGCTCGTGACCTCGCCGACGCTCGACTACGGCGGAAGCTCGACGTTCAATCCGGTGGCGGTCCGGTTCCCGCCGGAAGGCGCGTCCACGACGGCGATCACGACCTTGTCGCTCGCCTACGTGGCGGGTCTGATCCTTGCATCAGCGGGGCTTGTCCTTCGCTATCGGACCGCGGCGCCGACGGAACGGCTGCAGATCCGGCTGGTCGCGGCAAATGCAGTCGCGATCGTGCTCATCCCCGTTGCCGTGATCCTCGTCCTGGCGCTGAGCGGGTACGACCTCGACGAGTCGGCCGGCGCGTACCTTTCGACCGCAGTCCTCGTCATCGCCGCCCTCGTGCCCGTCTGTGTCGGCGTCGCCATCCTTCGCTACCGGTTGTACGACATCGACCGCATCGTGAGCAACGCGATCGGATATGGCGTCGTGACTGTCGTGCTCTTCGCGATCTTCGCCGCTGTGAACCTGGTCCTGGTCACGCAGGTCAGCCCGCTCGTCGGGAACGAGGGCATCGCCGTCGCGGCGTCGACGCTGCTGGTGGCAGCCCTGTTCAACCCGCTCCGGACGAGGGTCCAGCGCGCCGTCGACCGCCGATTCCACCGCGCTCGATACGACGCCGACCGCCTTGTCGCAGCGTTCTCCGGCCGGCTCCGCGACGAGCTCGACCTCCCGACGCTCACCCGGGAGCTGGCAGCAACCTCCGCGACAGCGGTCGAGCCAAGCACATCATCGGTGTGGCTGCGCCGCGCCGAACGCCCCGATCGATGACGCCCGGAGGACGCGCGCGGATCGCGGTCGCGACGATCGTCGCCGTCACGTCGCTTGCGGTGTACGTCCTGATCCCGATCCTGGACTCGGACCTGACCGGCGAGCTCATCTTCGGTGCCGCGACGGCGTCGTTCGTGCTCGTCGGTCTCCTGCTCGTCGTGCGGGCGCCGGCCAACCGGATCGGTGCGTTGCTCCTTGCCTCCGGCGCTCTGCTGGCCTTCGGCTACGGGTGTGACGTTTACGGTCGGGCAGGCGCGCACGCCGATCCCGTCTGGCCTGGCTCGGTCATCGCGTCCGTCCTCGGCGGAGCGTTCTTCATCGTCCCGATCGCGCTCGCATTGGTCATCATCCCGCTGATCTTTCCGGACGGGCACCTGCTCTCTCGGCGCTGGGAGCTGATGGTCTGGCTCGTGGCGGTCTCACTGGCAGCCGGGATCATCGGTTCACTGCTCGGGCCGACGACGGCGACGGTGGGGGTCCCGAATCCGCTCTTCGTCCCGGAGCTCCGGGGTCTCTCCGAGGCGCTCACCGGTTTCGCGTCCTCGACCTCACTCATCGCGTTCTCCGGCGCAGCCGCGGCGCTCTGGCTCCGCTACCGGCGGGGCGACGCCATCGAGCGGCAACAGCTGAAGTGGCTGCTCGCAGTCGCCGGGCTGGCAGCCATCTTCTTCCCGATCGCATTCATCGTGCCGGTCCAGCTGATCGACAACGTCGCGTTCATCCTCGGTTCGCTGACGCTGATCGCGCTCCCGCTCGCCATCGCGGTCGCGGTCCTGCGGTATCGCCTGTTCGAGATCGACCGCATCGTGAGCCGGACCCTGTCGTATGCCGTCGTCACGGGGCTCCTAGCCGTCGTCTTCGTCGCTGTGATCCTCATCCTTCAAACGGCGTTCGCCGGCGTCCTCGGCGGCGGCAGCGTCCCGATCGCGATCTCGACGCTTGCCGTGTTCGTCCTCTTCCAGCCGGTCCTGCGACGCGTCCGGCGCGCGGTGGACCGGCGGTTCGATCGGGCCCGGTACGACGGCGAGCGGACGGCCGCAGCGTTCGCGGACCGGCTGCGGTGGGAGACCGACATGGAGCGCGTCACCGGCGACCTGCGCGCCACCGTGGATGACGCGGTCGCACCCTCAAGCCTCGGCGTCTGGCTCCGGCGGCCGTCACGAGATTCATCTGATGCCAAGGCTTCGTAACGTTTCGCGGACGGGTGACCGGCAGCATGACGTGTGTCATGAGTGAGCTGATCCGTCCGATCCGCCGCCTTCTCGGGCGGACGCCGCCGAGCGCCGAGCCGGTCGCACGCCCGATCTCGGTCGAACCGCCGATGCCGCCGGACGCGCGCGCGATCGGCTCGGTCGCTGTCGACATCGCCGAAACCGACCCGCTCCTCGCCTACCTCCAGTCGGCGCCCGGACCCGTCGACCTCGCCCGCCTCGAGCTCGACTCGCCGGCCGTCCGCGACCTCCGCGCGGCCGGTGTCGCGCTGGTCGTCCCGCTCGTCTCCCAGGGCGAGCTGATCGGCACGCTCAACCTCGGGCCGCGGCTCTCCGAACAGGACTACTCGACCGACGACCGCCGCCTGCTCACGACCCTTGCCGCGCAGGCCGCTCCGGCCATCCGCGTCGCCCAGCTCGTCCGCGAGCAGGCCCACGAGGCGGCCGAGCGCGAGCGCCTCGAGCAGGAGATGCGCGTCGCGACGCTGATCCAACAGCAGTTCCTGCCGCGCGAGCTCCCCGCCCTCCCCGAATGGCAGATCGCGGCCTACTACGGTCCGGCGCGCGCGGTCGGTGGCGACTTCTACGACTTCATCGAGATGCCGGGCGGCCGTATCGGCATCGCCGTCGGCGACGTGACCGACAAGGGAGTCCCGGCCGCGCTCGTGATGGCACGCACGCATTCCATCCTCCGAGCCGAGGCGAGCCGGTCGGACTCACCCGGCGTCATCCTCGCGCGCGCGAACGAGCTGCTCGTCCCCGAGATGCCGGCGCGGATGTTCGTGACCTGCCTCTTCGCGATCCTCGACCCCGCGACGGGAGCGATCGTCCTCGCGAATGCAGGCCACAACCTCCCGTACGTCCGGACCGACGGCCGCGTCACCGAGCTGCGCGCGACGGGCATGCCGCTCGGACTCATGCCCGGCATCCGCTACGACGAGACCGAAGGTGTCATCGCCCCCGGCGACAACGTCCTCCTCTATTCCGACGGGATCGTGGAGGCCCACGATCCGGCCAGCACGATGTACGGCTTCCCGCGTCTGCGCGAGGAGATGACAGCGGTCGACGATGCCGGCAGCGAGCTCCTCGACCGCCTTCTCGACACGCTCCATGGGTTCACCGGGCCCGACTGGGAGCAGGAGGACGACATCACGCTCGTCACTCTTCGACGTTCTGCCGGCGTTTCCCAGGAGTCCGGCATCCTCACGGCTTTCTCGATCCCGGGCGAAGAGGGCAATGAGCGTCTCGCCATGGATCGTGTCGCGGCCGCGGTAGACGGGCTCGGACTGACGCCGGCCCGTCTCGAGCGGCTCAAGACGGCGGTCAGCGAGGCCGCCATGAATGCGATCGAGTACGGGTCGCAGGGGCGGGCGGAGATCCCGGTCGACATCGAGGTCGAAACGACGGCCGTCTCGATCGTCGTGCGCATCACCGACCGCGCTCTCTCCGGGACCGTCCCTGACGACGCCGAGGCACCCGACATCGAACGCAAGCTCGCGGGCGAGCAGAAGCCGCGCGGCTGGGGCCTCTTCCTGATCCGGAACATGGTCGATTCGATGGACGTGACCAGCGACGGCGACACCCAGACGGTGACGCTGACGATGGCCCGCGAGGAGCACGCAGATGGATGACAGGACATTCGCGGCCGTGATCACGGAGGCTCCGGACGAGGCACGAGTGCGGCTCAGCGGCGACCTCAACGCCCGCGCCGACGAGACACTCGGTGCCGCATACGCACAGGTGGCGGGGCTGGGGGCGCACCGGGTCAGCCTCGACTTCGGCAACGTCGGCTACATCAACAGCACGGGCATCGCGCTCGTCGTCCGGCTGCTGGCCGACGCGCGACGCGACGGCCTGACGGTCCGGGCGACCGGCTTGACCGACCACTACCGGGAGATCTTCCGGATCACCCGGCTTTCGGACTTCATGGAGATCGTTGAAGGAGACGCCGCATGACCGCGACCGTGATCGAGCTCGACCAGGAAGGCCCTGCCGCGATCCTCCGTATCGAGGGCGACATCACCTCGGCCAGCGAGCCGGACCTGACCGCCGCCTACGGGCTCGCCATCGCGAACGGCGCCAAGGTCGTCGTGCTCGACTTCTCGAGGCTCGAGTACATGAATAGCGGTGGCATCGGCTTGCTGGTGACGCTGCTGGTGCGGGCGCAGCGCGCCGGCGGGCGGCTGGTGGCGACCGGGCTCTCGGACCACTACCGCCAGATCTTCGAGCTGACGCGGCTCGACGAGGCGATCGAGATCCATGACGACGAAGCCGCGGCTGTCGCCGCCGCCGTCGCCTGACAGAGGAGAGCGAGAGATGGTCGAAACGAAGGAGATGACGCCGAACGCCGAGCCGACGAATCGGGATGCCGCGAACTGGGCGCGACCGGTCGACCGCCTGTCGGCGGCGGGCGTCACCGGGGCGAAGGACGATGCGGTCACGGGCAAGCGGGTGTCGGGGCCGCTCCAGGGCTTCGGCCAGCTGTGGCAGAAGTCCTTCTCGGTCCGGCTCGACGGCGTCGACACGACCCCCCAAGCCGTCATCGCCACGTGGAAGGCGCACTTCGCTGAGTTCTGGCCGGAGGGCCAGCGGTTCTATGCGCCGCTGTCGGGGATCCAGCCGGGCGAGGTTGGTCTGCTCGAGATCCAGCCCGTGCCCGGCGCGCCCGTCCGGCTCTCGACGGGCGTCCTCGTGCTCTACGCCGACGACGAGTCGTTCACGTTCATGACCCCGGAAGGCCATACGCTGTCGGCGTGGATCACGTTCTCCGCCAGGCGCATCGGCGACGTCGTCGTGGCGTCGGCGGAAGCGCTCGAACGACCGGCGGATCCCTTCGACGAGATCGCCTACAAGCTTGGTGGGAACCGCCAGAACAACAGGTTCTGGGAGGCGACCCTGCGCAGACTCGCGATCCGCGTCGGCGTGCCCGCACCGGTCGTCGAGGTCCAGGTGACGTGCATCGACGGCAACCGGCAGTGGCGTCACTGGCGCAACGTCCGCAACAGCGCGACGCTCCGCTCCGCGCGGCGGACGGTGACCGCCCCGATCCGCTGGATCAGCCGACGGCGGTGAGGCGGCGGCCGTCCAGTCGGTGGCCGCGGCGACCGCGGCGATGACCGACGTCGGGAGCGGTCCCGTCGACGCGATCGTCGTCGGCGCGGGCCCGAATGGTCTGGCGGCGGCGATCACGCTCGCCCGTGCCGGGCGTTCCGTCGGTGTCTACGAGGCGGCGTCCGAGGTCGGAGGCGGGACGCGGACGATGGAGCTGACACTTCCCGGGTTCCGCCACGACATGTGCTCGACGATCCTGCCGTTGACCCTTGCCTCGCCGTTCTTCCGGACGGTGGACCTTGCCGCGCGCGGCGTCGAGATCATCCAGCCGGATGCTCCCGTGGCGCATCCGCTCGACGGCGGCCGGGCGGCGGTCCTCGAGCGGTCGGTCTCAGCGACGGCGGCCGGACTGGGAGGGGCGGACGGCCGAGCGTGGCGGAAGCTGTTCGGGCCGCTCGTGCGAGACATCGAGAAGATCGGGCCGGAGATCCTGCGGCCGATCGTGCACGCGCCGCGGCATCCACTCGCGATGGCGCGGTTCGGCCTGCCGGCGCTTCGGTCGGCGGAAGCGCTCGCGCGGGGCCGATTCGATGGAGATCCGGCCCGCGCGCTGTTCGCCGGGATCGCAGCCCACGCGATGCTCCGCCTCGATCGCCCGTTGAGTGCCTCGTTCGGACTGGTGTTGGCGACCTACGCGCACGCGGTCGGCTGGCCGATGACGCGCGGTGGCGCCTCCGCCGTCCCCGACGCGCTCGCCGCGGAGCTCGAGGCCGTGGGCGGCCGGATCATCACCGGCCATCGAGTGGAGCGTCTCGGCGACCTGCCCGAGGCGCGGTCCGTCCTGTTGGACGTGACACCACGGCAGCTCGTCGCGATCGCGGGTGGACGACTGCCGGCAAGCACTCGACGTCGCGCGGAGGCGTTTCGGTATGGGCCCGGTGTCTTCAAGATCGACTGGGCGCTCGACGGGCCCGTGCCGTGGGAGGCCGAGGGGCCGCGCCGTGCGGCAACGGTCCACCTCGGCGGCACGCTAGACGAGATCGCGGGCTCCGAGGCCGACGTCGCCGCGGGTCGTCATCCCGAGCGGCCATACGTGCTGTTCGTCCAGTACGCCCCCTGGGACACCTCCCGAGCGCCCGAGGGCAAGACGACGGCCTGGGCCTACTGCCACGTGCCTCCGGGCAGCGACGTGGACATGACCGAGCGGATCGAAGCGCAGGTCGAGCGCTTCGCTCCCGGTTTCCGCGACCTCATCCTGGCGCGGTCGGTCCACGGACCCGCAGCGATGGAGGCGCACGACGCCAACTACGTCGGCGGCGACATCAACGGCGGGATCCAGGACATCCGGCAGCTGATCTTCCGGCCGTGGCCCTCGCGCGATCCGTACCGCGTCGGCGAGGGTCTCTACCTGTGTTCGTCGTCCACGCCGCCCGGTGGCGGCGTCCACGGGATGTGCGGGATGCTCGCGGCTCGGTCGGCGCTCCGGCACGAGCTGCGCTGAGAACGAGGCGCTCGGTCAGACCGCCGAGCTTTCCAGCTCGCGGCGCAGCCACATCCCGAACGCGAGCGCGCCGATCGCCGGGACGGCGGCCCACGCCGCCATCAGCAGCAGCATCGTGACGATGACGAGATGGACGTCAGCCATCGAATCCTGGACGACGCCGCTCCGGAGCCGCTCGGCGACCGCGGCCGTGCTGTCCCCGAGCTGACCGAGCGAGGTCCCGTTCGCCGCCAGCGAGTCGCCGCTCGTCACGAGGCTGTCGGCGATCGCGGTCAGGCGCGTATCGAGTCCTTCGATCTGGGTCGCGATGTCGCCGACGGCGTCCGCTGCCGGTCCGAGCGCACTGATCCCGAGGACATTGACCGTCCGCAGGACGCTTTCGAGCTTCTGAAGGTTCGTCCGCACGCCGACGATCGTGGCCGCCGCCGACCGGACGCCATCCTCCGTGCGACCGAGCGTGGCAGTGAACGACTGGGCCGTCGTCGAGGCGTCATGGAGGACCGTGGCGGTCTGGTCGATCGTGGTCGCCAGCGTGCCCATCGTGGTCTCGACCCGCTTGCCGGCCGTGTCGAACCGGTTGTTGACGTAGACGAGGACGCCGAGGCTGAGGGCGGCGAACACGAGCCCGATGACGCCGTACGCGATCAGCCCCCGGCTCAGCCTGCCGAGGCCCAGGCGTAGATCGGGCAGCCCGACCTGCCCCGCGCTCATCGTCTCGTCCGGGCCGAGCGTCACCGACGTCGCCGGCTCGACCGGCGGCGAGTACCGCCGCGTCTGCTCGTCGTCGAGGTCGAGGTCGCGGTCGTTCTGGTCGCGTGGGTCTCGCGGGTCGCTCACGGCACCCATTCCACCACATCGCCGACCGCCGTCGGGAGCATCCGCACGTTCGGTGCGAGCTCCGAGGCGTACTCCACGAGCGCCGCCGGCGGTTCGACGAGTCGCTCGGGGAAGACGCGGCCGAGCGCGTGCGGCCAGTAGGTGCCCCAGTGAATCGGCACAGCGGCCCGCGGCCGGATCCGGCGCAGCGCCTCGGCCGCACGCAGCGGATCGAGATGAAGGCCACGCCCGAGCGTCGGGCCCCAACCCCAGACGGGGATGAGCGCGACATCGATCGGCTCGCCGAGGTCGGTCATCCCGTCGAACAGGTCCGTGTCGCCGGCGAAGTAGACCGAGCGCGTGCCGCGTATCACGAAGCCGAGTGGCGGAGCGGTCGGGCCGAGCGGCGGCCGATATCCCGAATGGATGGCTTCGACGGCGCGGACGACGACACCCCCGATCGACACCGACTCGCCGACCCCGATCTCACGGACGTCCCCGAAGCCGGTGCCGCGGACCCATCCGCCCGAGCCCGCCGGGACGAAGATCGGGACGTCGCGGCCGAGATCGCGCAGCGACGGGACGTCGAGGTGATCCCAGTGCAGGTGCGAGATCAGGACGGCGTCGATGCCGCGGAGGCGGTCACGATGCGGGACGGGCTCGACGCGCCGCAGGGGCCCGACACGTGCACGAGTGACGGGGTCGGTCAGCAGCCGGACGCCATCAAGCTCGATGACGACCGCCGAGTGGCCGATGAAGTCGAGCCCCAGGCGCGATGCGACCGGAGCGGTGCGGGTCCCCATGCCTCGCAACGGTACCCCGGACGCGACCGTTGAAAACCCCGGGTCAGCGCCAGCCGCTCCTCGCGGCGTCCGGGTAGAGCCGCACACGGCGGTAGGGCTCGCGCCCACGCGACCTCGAGACCAGGTTGGCGCGCTCGGCCATCTGGTGCTGGAGCCGGCGGATGTAGGCGTTCTGCGGCGACAGCTCGACCGCCTCGGACGACGACAGGACGGACTCGATGGCGTCCTCGGTCTCGCGCATCGCAGCCTCGCGCGGGTCGATCTCGAGCGAGAAGATCGAGGTCAGGCTCGACTGCATCTGCGGGATCGTGTTGCTCTTGAGGACGTAGATCGGGACCGCGCGGTCCTCGGCGTCGCGCAGCATCGGCGTCTTCTGCTTGTACTCGTTGCGAAGCGTCATCACGACGTCCGCCTCGTCGACGTCGCGGGCGATCACGACGGGGAGCTGCAGATCACGGACGGCCTGCTCGAGGCGCTTCCGGCTGATGCCCTGCGGCAGGACGTGAAGGGTCGGCAGCGGCGAGCCGCCCGGGACGAGGACGGTCCCACCATCCGGGCCTTCCTCGGCACCGAGCGGAAGCTTGTCGAGATCGTCATCTTCGAGATCGTCCGCGTTGACCGGTCCCGTCCCGTCCTCCGCCTTCAGCGCATTGAGGGCACGGGTCGCCTGGTCGCTCCAGGCCTTCTGGCGCTGAAGCTCGCGGGCCTCGCGGGCGCGCGTCTCCGCTGCGGTCGCGAGAGCGCCACGTTCGAGCGGCCCGCGGTCGGCCAGGTCGCCAGCGACGAATGGCTCGGCAGCCGCGGCGCCAGCTCCCCCGGCGCCCGAGGCGCCGGCCGGCGCGTGCCCGCCACCAGGCGGCGTCGCGAACCGCTCACCGGGGATCGTGCTTGCCCAGCCACCCTCCGAAACGGGGCCACGGGTCGCCGGCTCGCGACCCGATCCGCCACGGGACGAGCGCCAGCCACCGGTCGCTCCCGCTCGGTATCCCGGGCGCACTCCGCTTCCACGGTCCGCCTCCCGGTAGCCGCCGTTCCGGTACGCGCCGTCGCCGCGCCAACCCGGCTCCATCCGCCACGGGGAGCCGGCCCCGACCAGCCCCGCGAAACGTTCGGCGCCGAGTTGCTCGCGCGGAGAGGGCCGCGGCCGACCCTGCGAACGGTGCACGCCCTCCTCGTCGCGCCACCGAAGCTCGGGCGCGACCTGATCGCCGCGGAGCATCGCGTCGATGGTCTCGGCGACGTCCGCGTGGACGGCGACCCGTTCGCGGTCGACGATCTCGACGATCACGTCGAACGTCGGCGGCGCCTTGCGCTCGAGGACGCTCTTCTGGGTCCGCCGCCGGCGCGCCTCCTCGTCGCCGAGGGTCACGCTCTGGATCCCGCCGATCAGGTCGGAGAGCGTCGGGTTCAGCATGAGGTTGTCGAGGTTGTTGCCGTGGGCTGTGCCGATCAGCTGGACACCGCGCTCGGCGATCGTCCGGGCGGCGGCAGCCTCGAGCTCCGTTCCGATCTCGTCGATGACGATGACCTGCGGCATGTGGTTCTCGACCGCCTCGATCATCACCTCGTGCTGCATCGACGGCGTCCGGACCTGCATCCGGCGCGCCTTGCCGATCGCCGG
>JBJMNA010000247.1:0-5020 GCA_045804485.1 Chloroflexota bacterium | reverse complement strand
GGCTGGCGCCGGTCCTCGGGCTCGACCGTCTCTGGATCAAGGACGACACCCGCAATCCGTCGCTCTCGTTCAAGGACCGAGCTGTCGCGGTGGCGGCTGCGCGGGCGTTCGAATTCGGCGTCGAGGCGCTCGCATGCGCGTCCACCGGAAACCTTGCCGGCGCGACGGCGGCGGCTGCGGCGGCGATCGGCCTTCCGGCCTACGTGTTCATCCCGGCCGACCTCGAGCCGGCGAAGGTCGACCATGCGCTCGCCTACGGGGCGACCGTGGTCCCGATCGAGGGCACCTACGACGACGTCAATCGGCTCTGCCTCGAGGTCGCTGACGAGACCGGCTGGGGATTCGTCAACATCAATCTCCGCCCCTTCTATGCCGAGGGCTCGAAGACGCTCGCGTACGAGATCGCCGAGTCGCTCGGCTGGCGCTCGCCCGACGTCGTCGTCGCGCCGATCGCGTCCGGAGCGATGTTCACCCGGGTCGCCCGCGGCTTCGAAGAGCTCGCGGATCTCGGCCTCATCGAGCGACGGCCGATCCGGTTCGTCGGCGGTCAGGCTGCCGGGTGCGCGCCCGTGGCGACCGCGTGGGCCGCCGGGACGGATGTCATCGAGCCGGTCCGGACGCCCGACACGATCGTCCGGTCGCTGGCCATCGGGAATCCGGCGGATGGGCGCTACGTCGTCGAGGTCGTGAACGAGACGTCAGGTTCCGTCGAGGCGATCGAGGACTCGGTGACCGCCGAGGCGATCCGCGACGTGGCGCGACTCGAGGGGATCTATCCGGAGACCGCGGGCGGCGTGACGCTCGCGGCGGCCGCAGCCGCTCGGCGCCGCGGGGTCATCCGGCCAGGCGACGAGGTCGTCGCCCTGCTGACCGGAAACGGATTGAAGACCCCTGACGCGCGGACGCTCGGCCACGGCGACGGGATCGCGCGACCCGGGCAACCCGGTCTTGCGCCGTCGATCCGCCCGAGCCTGTCTGCGTTCGAGGCCTGGCTGGAAGGCCGCGCATCGTAACCAGACTCAGCCCTCGGCTCGCTTTCGAACCAGCTCGGTGACGTAACCAGCGAGGTTGTTCAGGGTCTGCTCGCCGCCCTCGATGGCGTGGTAGGTCTCGACGGCCTCGTCGCGCAGTGCCTTCGTAGGGAACAGCGTGCGCATCTCGATCCGCGTGCCCGCGCCGTCGGGAGCGAACGTCAGGACGGACTGGAAGGCATTCGGGTCACCTCGCGATTCACCGTGGAGCAGCGCGATCCGCTCGGGCGGCGCGATCTCGGTCCAGGTGATCCATTCCTGGTAGTCCGTGCCGTCCGGCCCGTGCATCACGAAGTCCCACTCCCCGCCCTCGCGGAACTCGAACGCTCGGGTGGTCGTGGTGAATCCCTCGGGTCCCCACCATCGGGACAGGTGCCGGACTTCCGTAAACGCGTCGAACACCAGGTCCCGTGAGGCATCGATGACGCGCGAGATGACGATCTCACGCTCCGCTGTCGCGGACTGGTCTCGCGCTGCTTGCTCCGTCGCACTCATGACCTACTCCTTCTCCGTCGCCTGCTTCAGGTCCTGCACGTACGCATCGAGCCGGTCGAAGCTCTCGTTCCAGAACCGCTCGAACCCGCCGGTCCACTCGTGAACGGGTCGCAGGCCGCGAGCGTCGAGGCCGTACAGCCGCTGCTTGCCGGCCTTGCGGTCACGCACCAGCCCGACCTCCCGTAGCACCCGGAGGTGTTTGGACGCGCCCGGCTGGGTCATTCCCAGCCCGCGGGCCAACTCCGTGACCGGTCGCTCGCCGGCCCGCAGCAGAAGGAGGATCTCCCGTCGCTGGGGCTCGGCGATCGCGTTGAAGACGTCCGATGTCGTCGTTGCTCGGGCCATGGCGAAATCATATGCCCATATGGGAATGTGTCAAGCAGGCAATCAGCGCGTTGCGCCGCTGAGACGCACGATGGCAACGGCGCAGCTTGATCACACTCGGAAGCTCGCCCTCAGAGCAGGAAACCCGGTTTGATCCCGCTCGTTCGTTACAGATGCGCGTCTCGCACGCGCAACGACCACTGATCGCAGTCAGTTCGAGGCGCGCCACTCCGTCCCGTCGGGGTACCGATAGCGCTCGATCGACGCCGGCAGCATCTCGGCGCTGTACCCGGCCGAGGTCGGCACTCGGTAGCGCCCGTCCTCGACGACCACCGGATCGAGGAAGTGCTCGTGGAGATGGTCGACGTACTCGATCATCCGGCCTTCGAGCTGGCCGCTCACCGCGATGTAGTCGAACACCGACAGGTGCTGGACGAGCTCGCACAGACCCACGCCGCCCGCGTGCGGACAGACCGTGACGCCGAACTTCGCCGCCAGCAGCAGGATCGCGACGAGCTCGTTCACCCCGCCGACCCGCGCGGCATCGATCTGGCAGATGTCGATGGCCTCGGCCTGGAAGAGTTGCTTGAACATCACCCGGTTGTGGACGTGTTCCCCCGTGGCCACCTTGATCGGATGCACGCCGCGGGCGATCGCGGCGTGTCCGAGGATGTCGTCGGGGCTCGTCGGCTCCTCGATCCAATACGGATCGAATGGCGCCAGCCGCGCCATCCACTCGATCGCGACCGCGACATCCCACCGCTGGTTGGCATCGACGGCGAGCATCCGGTCCGTGCCGATCTGCGAGCGGATGAGCCGCATCCTCCGAACGTCGTCCTCGACGTCCGCACCGACCTTCATCTTGAATCGCGTCCACCCGTCGGCCAACGCCTCACGGCAGAGCCGTTCGATCTTCGCATCGTCGTAGCCGAGCCAGCCGACGGAGGTCGTATAGGCGGGATAGCCGTCGCGGCGAAGCTCGGCCTCACGCTCGGCGCGACCCGGGACCGCCGCCTCGAGGATCGCCAGCGCCTCGTCCGGCGTCAGCGCATCGGTCAGATACCGGAAATCGACGAGCGCGACGACCTCGGCCGGCGACATGTCGCAGAGCAGCTGCCACACGGGCTTGCCGGCACGCTTGGCGACGAGGTCCCAGACCGCGTTCACGACGGCAGCCGTCGCGAGATGGATGACGCCCTTCTCGGGTCCGATCCAGCGGAGCTGGCTGTCGCCGACGACGAGACGCCAGAACGCGCCGAGATCCGCCTCCACGGCCTCGAGATCGAGGCCGACGACGAGCGGCGCGATGGCTTTGACTCCCGCGACGACGACCTCTGTCCCCCGACCCGTGGTGAAGGTAAAGCCGTGTCCCTCGAGGCCGTCCGACGCATCCGTCCGGAGGATCACGTACGCCGCCGAGTAGTCGGGGTCGGGGTTCATCGCGTCGGAGCCATCGAGGGACTTCGACGTCGGGAAGCGGATGTCGACGACGTCGAGCGAGGTGATCGTGGTCACGTCTATCCCTTCAGCGCACCGATGAGAAGGCCTCGGGTGATGTACCGCTCGAGCGCGATGGCCATCACGACGACCGGCCCGATCATGATCAGGATCAGCACGGACATCGCCCACCACTGCGGCCCGCGCGTCGCGTTCTGAGCGGCGACCTGGAGCGGCATCGTCTGGGCATTGGCGCTCGTGAGGACGAGTGCGATCAGGAATTCGTTCCACGCGAAGATCAGCACGATCAGGAACGTGGCGACCAGCCCGGGCACGGAGATCGGCAGGACGATCGAGCGGACGATGCGATAGATCGATGCGCCGTCCACGGCCGCCGACTCCTCGAGCTCCCTCGGCAGCGCCGCGAAATAGTCGCGCATCAGCCAGATGACGATCGGCAGGTTCGCCGCGACGTAGGTGATGACGAGCGCAGCCAGGCTGTCGAGAAGGCCGACCTGCTGGAACAGCACGTAGAGCGGGACGGCGATGGCGATCGGCGGCAGGATCCGCTGCGAGATCAGCCAGAACGCGATGTCGCTGTTGGCCATCGACCTCGTGAACCGGCGCCCGATCGTCTGGGCGAGGATGGCGAAGATCGCGATCGCCGAGGCAAGGACGACCGGAACCGGCGCTCCGAGCGCAGCGCCGACGAACACGAACGCGATGCAACCGATGGCGAGCCCGATCAGCCCGAGCTTCGGGCGGTAGGTGAAGCGGACGAGCGCATAGGCCGTGAACGAGCCCATGAACAACGCGATGACCGACGAGCTCAACCCGACGATGACCGTGTTGAGGTATGGACGGAGCGTGTCATTACCGAGCTCGACGAGGATGTACCGCCACGCGTCGAGCGTCGGCTGGAAATCGACGAACGGGACGTAGAACGGGCCCTTGTCGACCTGGTACGGCGTCTTGAACGAGGTGACGATCAGCCAGTAGATCGGGAACAGGACGACGAACGCCCAGCCGAGCAGAAGCAGGAACGCGACGAACTTCGCGCGCGGTGACAGATCGGTCGCCGAACGCCGTCGGAACGGGTTGCTCATGCGACCTCCGACACGGGTCGACGAACGAGGCTGACGAAGACGGTCGCGACGATCGTGACGAGGATGAGCAGCAGATAAGCCACCGCCGCCGAACGGCCGAGGTTCAGCGTGTTCCAGTCGATGAACGCCTGGAGGGTCATCGATTGCGTCGCGGTGCCGGGACCGCCGCCGAGCAGGATGTTCGGCATGTCGATGATCTTGAAGCCCTCGATGAGGCGGATGAGGACGATCGTCGTGGTGACCGGCAGGATGGCCGGCATCGTGATGTGGCGGAAGCTCTGCCAGCGGCTCGCACCGTCGGTCAAGGCGGCCTCACGGACCTCCTGGTCGAGGCTCTCGAGGGCGGCAAGCAGCACGATGAAGACGAACGGGGTCCACTGCCACGTGTCTCCGATGATCACAGCGGCCCGCGCGCGCCACGGATCCGTGACCCACGTGAAATTCCGCAGACCGAGCGCGACCCAGGCAGGCTCGAGCGGGCCTTTCGACGTGTCGGTGAGCATCAGGAACTTGTAGCCGACGCCGACCTGTGTGATCGTAAACGGGATGATGAAGACGACCCGGAAGAAGCGACGCCACGGGACCTGCTGAACGGCAAGCATCGCGTGGCCGAGCCCGAGAACGAGC
>JBJMNA010000246.1:0-3307 GCA_045804485.1 Chloroflexota bacterium | reverse complement strand
CGGTGGCCGCCAGGAGCGCGCCCGTCACCTCGTTCGCCGTGTTGACCTCGGACGGCAACGAGCGGTAGGGAAAGTCGTGGACGAGCACGAGGACGTCGTATGCGTTCGATGCCGCGAGCGCTTCGAAGACGGCGCCGTAGGCCTCGCCCGGGTGAGCCGCGCCCCATGGATCGAGAGGATTGCCGATGTAGCCCATCGTCGGAAGCGCGTCGAGGATCCCGGCACGAGCGGCGTCGGGAATCGGCGGGAGGTCGACGCCCGTCCGCGGGACGAGGTCGGCGATGAGCGACGCCTCGCCGGTCGACACCGTCACGACGCCGGTCCGGCCCTTGCCGACACGCCGTCCGGTCCGACGGACGCCTTCGACGAGCTCGGCGGTCTCGAGCAGCTCATCGAGGTCTCGGCAGCGGATGACTCCGGCGGCGTCGAGCGCCGCGTCCGTGACGCGCGTCTCGCCGGCAAGCGACCCGGAATGGGCCATCGCGGCGGCCTGCGCCTGGTCGCTCCTGCCCACTTTGACCGTCATGATCGGCTTGCCGATGTCGAGCGCATGGTCGGCAAGGGCGAGGAACCGCTCGGGGCGCTTGAACCCCTCGACGAACAGGATGACGGAGGTCGTGTGCGGGTCGTCCAGGCAGAACGCGAGGTAGTCGCAGACGTCGAGGACGACTTCGGACCCACAGCTGATGATCCGCGAGAAGCCGATCCGATTCCCGGAATGGACGAAGGCGTCGCTGACCGACCCGGACTGAGCGATCCCGGCCACTCCCCCGCGCGGCAGGTATGGCGAGACGTCGCCGATGTAGGTGGCGCTGTTGGCGACGAGGTCGATGACGCCCATGCAGTTCGGCCCGAGCAGTGCCAGGCCGTGTTGGCGCGCGATCCCCCCGACCTCGACCTGCATCGCGGCCGCGGCGTCGCCACCCTCGACCACGCCGCCGCCCGGGATGACGACGGCGGGGATGCCGGCAGCCGCGGCCGCCTCCGTGACGGACCCAGCACGCAACGGGTTGAGTGCCACGACCGCGATGTCGGGCGTCTCGGGGAGCGCGTCCAGCGACGGATAGCACGGCTGCCCGTACAGCTCGTCGTACTTCGGGTTGACGAAGTGACAGCGGGTCGCGCTCTCCATGACCCGCAGGTTGTCGCGCACCGTCTCGGCGATCCACGAGCGGGGCGACGCGCCGACGACCGCGATGCTCCGCGGCGCGAACAGCGGCCGCAGGTCGATGACACCGGGCGCCGGCTCGACGGCCGTCACCCGACGACCCGGTCCACGCCGCGCTTCTCGAGCGCGCGGGCGATGATGATGCGCTGGATCTCGGACGTGCCCTCCCAGATCCGGTCGACGCGCAGCTCGCGCAGGAACCGTTCCGCGGCGAACTCACGCATGTAGCCGCGCCCGCCGAACACCTGGACGACGCGGTCGGCACACCGCCACGCGGCCTCGGACGCGAACAGCTTGGCGAGCGACGCCTTCGCGTGGACCACCTTTGCGTCGGCGCCGGTGTCGGCCAACCAGGCGCACTCGCGGGTCAGCAGCCGCGCGGCAGCCGCGTCCGCGGCGGAATCCGCGAGCGGGAAGCTGACCCCCTGGAAGTCGTAGATCCGCTGCCCGAACTGGACCCGCTCCGTCGCCCACTCGAGCGCCAGCGTCAGGAGGCGCTCCATGGCGCCCGAGCAGCGGGCGCCGATGTGGATCCGCTCCTCGACGAACCATTCGTTGGTGAGCTCGTCCGCGCGGCCAACGCCGCCAAGGACCGCCGCGTCCGGCACACGAACGTCGGTCAGGACGAACTGTGGGTGGCGGTCGGCGAACGTGTGGGTATAGTCGGGATCGTGCTTGATGACGACACCCGGCGTGTCGTAGTCGACCAGGAACAGCGTCGGTCGGCGCTCGTCACCGTCGATCAACAGGCAGTGGAAGATCATGAAGTCCGTGTCGTCAGGCCCGGTCACGAACCACTTTTCGCCGTTCAGCACGTACTCGCCGGTCGCGGCGTCGTGAACGGCCGTCGCGTTGAGCGCCCGAGCGTCGGAGCCGGCGCCGTCCTCCGTGATCGCGTAGCTCCCCGAGCGCTCGCCACGGAGCGACGGGTCGAGATACTGCCGGCGCTGCGCCTCGTCGGCGTGGATCAGGACGTTGTACGCGCCCGGCACGTACGACCACAAACCGCCGGTCGCCTGCCCGAACTGCTCGTGGACGAGGACCTGCTCGAGCACCGACCACCCCTGACCGCCGAGCGCCACCGGAAACGAGCCACCATGCAGGTTGGCCTCACGGGCGGCGGCGCGGATCGGCTTTCCCCAGTCGCGCGGGACGCGCCCGCCGGCTCGTTCGAACTCGACCTCACGCGGTTGGAGGACATCGCGCACGAACGCCCGAGCGCGTGCCTGGACCTCGAGCTGCGCAGGCGTGAGAGTCAAGTCCACGCGGGAAGTCTGACGCACCCGCGGCCGCCGTCACCGCCGGCGTCGCGGGCCTCGGGACGTGTCCCCGGAACCCTGGCCCGGGCGCGACTCAGCTCGGCTGGGCCAGCACCATGATCCTGACCTCGGTCATGTCGTCGATCGCCCAGCGCAGGCCCTCGCGCCCGAGACCTGAATCCTTCACGCCGCCGTACGGCATGTGATCGATCCGATAGGTCGGGACGTCGTTGACGATGACGCCGCCGACCTCGAGCTCGGAGAACGCCCGCCACGCGTGCGAGAGGTCGTTCGTGAAGAGGCCGGTCTGAAGACCGAACATCGAATCGTTGACGCCCGCGATCGCCTCGTCGAGAACGCGGAACGGGAACGCGACCACGAGCGGCGCGAACGCCTCGTTCGAACAGACCTGCGCCGTCACGGGGACGTCGGTGAGGATCGTCGGCGGGAAGAACGTGCCGTCGGCCTGGCCACCGGCGAGGACCTTGCCACCCATCGCGACCGCCTCGTCGACCCAGCGCTGCGTCCGGCCCGCGGCATTCCCGTCGACCATCGGGCCGAGGTCGGTCGTCGGATCGAGTGGGTCGCCGACCTTCAGCGCCCTGGCGCCCTCGACGAACCGTGCCAGGAACTCGTCCCACACGTCCTCGTGGATGAACGCGCGCTGGACGCTGATGCAGACCTGGCCCGCGTAGGTGAACGCACCGACGAGCGTCCGCTTGACCGCCCAGTCGAGATCGGCGGTCCTGTCGACGATGACGCCCGCGTTGCCACCGAGCTCCAGGACGACCTTCTTCTTGCCCGCTCGATCCTTCATCCGCCAGCCGACCGACGGCGAGCCTGTGAAGGTCAGCAACTTGAACCGAGGGTCGGCGACCAT
>JBJMNA010000245.1:0-7502 GCA_045804485.1 Chloroflexota bacterium | reverse complement strand
GGATGAGCTCCGTCGAGACGACGCGCCGTTGACGCTGGCGACGGCACATGCGACGAAGGGCCTCGAGTTCGACCACGTTGTGGTGATCGGGATGGAGGTCGGGCGGTTCCCGAGTGCCCGAGCGGTAGGTCAGGCGGCGGACCCCGTCCGTGCGTACGAGGAGGAACGGCGTCTCGGCTACGTCGCCTGGACCCGTGCGCGCCGATCACTCACGCTCGTGTACGACCCGACGGTCCCCTCCCCGTTCCTGCTCGAGGCGTTCAGTCCGGCCGAGCTCGGGTTGGAACGTACGATGGCGCGGTGAGCCGCTTGCCGTCGCTCGGTCCGCGAGGGGTCGGATGGGTCCTCATCCAGGGGATCCTGCTCGTCATCGTCGTCGCGGCAGGGACCGTTGGGCCGGCGTGGACAGACGGCCTCCGCATCCTCACTTCGGCCCTCGGCGGGGCAGCGATCGTCGCCGGCATCGTGCTGGCTGCCCGCGGCGCGCGCGATCTCGGGTCGGCCCTGACACCGCTGCCGCAGCCACGCCCTCACACGGACCTGGTCGTGACCGGCGTCTATCGTCTCGCGCGCCACCCGATCTACGGCGGCCTCATCGTCGCCGCTCTCGGCTGGGGTCTTCTCACGGCATCGCCGGCGGCCCTGTTCTGGTCCCTCGTCCTGTGGGGTTTCTTCGAGCTGAAGTCACGTCGCGAGGAGGTCTGGCTCGAGGCGCGGTTCCCCGGATATCCCGACTACCGCGCCCGAACGCCGCGCCTCATCCCCTGGATCGGTGGGACTCGCGGTTGAGCTCGCGGATCAGGCGGTCGATCGAGTCGAGGAACGGCTCGGTGACGTCGGCGGGCAGGGTGTCGCGGATCGAATCCTTCACGCCGTATGCCGCGCGGCAGCGCGTCGCGGTCGCCCGAAGCGCGGTCGGCTCGTCGTCGCGGAGGTGGTCCGGCAGCGGCTCGAGGTAGGCGATCCAGCGTTCGGATCCGAGTGCGCGTGCGGCGGCAAGCAAGCGGTCCGCGTGCCGCGCGGCATCCAGTCCCGCCTCGTCGATGACCGGCCGTTCATGGCGCATCGGACGCCGCGACGACTCCCCGGTCCGTGCCTCGGTCATCGGACCTCAGTCGCTGGGGGTCGTGCCCGAGACATCGACTCCGTCGGCCGCAGCGTCCGACGGCGCGAGCAGGATGAGCGGCAGGCGCTTGCGCTCGGAGCCGTTGACGAGGATCCGGAACGAGTAGTCGCCCGGTGCCGGGAACGTCAGGTTCCAGAGGTCGATCGAGAAGGTCAGGACGGCATCGCGTGCGTCACGCTGGCTGCGGGCGACCAGGCTGCCGGTCGCGCCGGCGACCTCGCCGCCGTCCGGGTCCAGGAGGACGAACCGGATCTCGTGTTCCCTGTCGGTCTCCGGAGCCGTCACCTGCAGCCCGATGACGAGCGCGAGGTGCGGGTGGCGGAGCGGGAAGCGCCGGCCGCCGATCCGCGCGACGCCGCCGCCGAGCACGTGGAACTTCTGACCGGGGATGGTCTCCGCGGCATCGGCGAGGAACGCGAAGTCGATGTCCGGCATCGCCTAACTCTAGCCCTCAGCGGGCCTTCGACGCGGCGGCCGCACGCTTGCGCGACGGCGTCAGCCGGACGATCTTCTCCGTGCCGTGGCCGTTCGTGTGGGCGCCGCGGCCGGCCTCGTCCGCGAACGTCACGTCGGACAGCGGCACGAGTGGCTCGCCGCGCAGGACGCGCGCAAGGTACTCGCCGGTCGCGGAGCCCGGCACGTTCGCGATCTTTTCGGGCGTCCCCTCCGCGATGATCCGGCCGCCACGCGCGCCGCCCTCCGGCCCGAGGTCGACGATCCAGTCGGCGGTCTTGATGACGTCGAGGTTGTGCTCGATGACGAGCACGGTGTTCCCGCTGTCGACGAGCCGGTGGAGGACCTGGAGCAGCTTCTCGACGTCGGCGAAATGGAGTCCGGTCGTCGGCTCGTCGAGGACGTAGAGCGTCCGCCCGGTCGCACGCCGGGAGAGCTCGGTCGAGAGCTTGACGCGTTGCGCCTCGCCACCCGAGAGCGTCGTCGCCGGCTGCCCGAGGTGGACGTACCCGAGGCCGACGTCGAACAGCGTCTGGAGCTTGGCTCTGACATTCGGCACCGCGTTGAAGAAGTCGAGCGCCTCGGCGATGGTCATCTCGAGGACGTCGGCGATCGACTTGCCCTTGTAGTGGATCTCGAGCGCCTCGCGGTTGTAGCGCTTGCCACCGCACACCTCGCACGGGACGTAGACGTCGGGCAGGAACTGCATCTCGATCTTGAGGATCCCGTCGCCCTTGCAGTGCTCGCAGCGGCCGCCCTTGACGTTGAAGCTGAAGCGCCCCGGCGTGTAGCCCCGGAGACGCGACTCGGGAACGCCGGCGAACAGCTCGCGGATCGGCGTGAACAGTCCGACATAGGTCGCCGGGTTCGAGCGCGGCGTGCGCCCGATCGGGCTCTGGTCGATCTCGATGATCTTGTCGACGAGCTCCGCGCCCTCGAGCTTGTCGTGCGCGCCGACCGGCTCGCGCGACCCGTTCAGCTCGCGCGCCAGCGCCCGGTACAGGACCTCGGTCACGAGCGTGCTCTTGCCGCTCCCGGACACGCCGGTCACCGCGACGAACGTGCCAAGCGGGACCCGTAGGTCCACGTCGCGGAGGTTGTGCTCGCGGGCGCCGCGAACGCGGAGCGACTTGCCGTTGCCCTTCCGTCGCTTGGCCGGGATCGGCACCTCGCGCTCGCCCCGAAGGAACGCCCCTGTGATCGACCGCGGCTCGCCGAGGACAGCCTCGAGCGGACCGTTGGCGATGATCTCGCCGCCGTGCTCCCCTGCCCCGGGGCCGATGTCGACGACCCAGTCCGCCGTCCGGATCGTCTCCTCGTCGTGCTCGACGACGAGCACGGTGTTGCCGAGGTCGCGCAGTCGGGTCAACGTCGCGATGAGCTTGGCGTTGTCGCGCTGGTGGAGCCCGATCGATGGCTCGTCGAGGATGTACAGGACGCCCATCAGCGTCGTCCCGATCTGGGTCGCGAGCCGGATCCGCTGCGCCTCACCGCCTGACAGCGTCACGCTCGTCCGGTCGAGCGTCAGATAGTCGAGACCGACGTCGACGAGGAAGCCGAGACGCGCGCCGATCTCCTTGAGCAGCTGCGACGCGATGGTCCGCTCGCGCTCGTCGAGCGTCACGGCGAGACCGCTCGACCAGGTCAGCGCGTCGGTGATCGACATCGTCGAAACGTCCCAGACGTTCTTGTCCCCGATCGTCACAGCGAGGATCTCCGGTCGCAGCCGGCGACCCTTGCAGGTCGGGCACGGCCTCGTGACCATGAACTTCTCGAGCTCGGCCTTGATGTAGTCCGAATCGGTCTCGCGATAGCGCCGCTCGAGGTTCGTGACGACGCCCTCGAATGTCGCCCGGTAGGTGTTCTCGCCGCGCTCAGTGCGGTATCGGACGATCACCTTCTCGTCCTTGCGGGCATTCAGGATGTAGTCGATCGCCTCCGGCGGCAGCTTCCTGACAGGCGCGTGGAAGTCCCAGCCGTGCGACGCGCAGATCGCCTCGAGGATCTTGAGCCGCCACGAGCCGTCGGTCGGCATCCGGGCCCACGGCACGAGTGCTCCGTTGGCGAGGCTCTTCGACTTGTCGGGGATGACGAGATCGGGGTCGATCTCGAGCTTCGTGCCAAGACCCGTGCAATCCGGGCACGCGCCGTGTGGTGAGTTGAACGAGAAGCTCCGCGGCTCCAGCTCGTCCGCGGTGTACCCGTCGTACGGGCAGCTGAACTTCTCGCTGTAGCGCCGCTCCTCGAACGGAGCCGGTTCGTCGTCGCGCGGCGCGGGTGCGATCAGCACGACGCCTTCGCCGAGCCGGAGAGCCGTCTCGATCGAGTCGGCGAGGCGGCCGGCGTCGGGATCCGGGATGACGTCGCCGGTCTCGCGGTCGATCGGGCGGCCATCAGGCGCACGCTCCGCGCCTTCGGGCGCCTCGGCGTGTCGGACGATGTAGCGGTCGACGACGACCTCGATCGAATGGCGCTTGTACTTGTCGAGCTTCGGCACCTCGGTGATGTCGAGCATCTCGCCGTCGACCCGGACCCGGACGAAGCCCTGACGGCGCGCGCCATCGAGGATCCGGTCGCCCTCCGTCTTGCGGTCCTTGATGAGCGGGCCGAGGACCAGCAGCCGCGTCCCTTCCGGGAGCGCCAGGACCTGGTCGACGATCTGCTGGACCGACTGGCGCTCGATCGGATGGCCGTTGGGGCAGTGCGGGATGCCGATCCGCGCGAACAGCAGCCGGAGGTGGTCGTAGATCTCGGTGACCGTGCCGACGGTGGACCGCGGGTTCCGCGACGCGCCCTTCTGGTCGATCGAGATCGCCGGCGAGAGCCCATCGATCTGGTCGACGTCGGGCTTCTCCATCTGGCCCAGGAACTGCCGGGCGTAGGCGCTCAGGCTCTCGACGTAGCGGCGCTGGCCCTCGGCGTAGATCGTGTCGAAGGCGAGGCTGGACTTGCCACTCCCCGACAATCCGGTGATGACCACGAGGCGGTCGCGCGGGAACGCGACGTCGACGTTCTTGAGGTTGTGTTCGCGCGCGCCACGCACGACAAGCTGATCTTGGGGCACGAACCAAGTTTACCCGATGACGTGCATGTCGAACAGGTGTTCCGTTTGGTCGCTACGGCGTCGGCCAGCCGAGGTGGACGATCGCAAAATCCATCACGTAGCGCGTCGGCTTTCCGCTCGCGTCGAGCCCGACGTAGACGCCGTAGCCGCCGTCGCCGTACCCGGTCGAGAAGACGGCCATGTCGAGATCGTCGGCGATCGGAATCGTGGTGATGACGTGGTTGTGGGCGGTCAGCGAATCGAATCCGCGGAAGACCACCTCCTCTTGCGCGCGAGGGTCCATCCGATCGAGGAGCACTGCTGCCTCCGCTGACGTGAAGCCCGACGTGCCGCCGTCGACGCCGACCGTCGAGCGCTCCTTCCATTCCACTGTCGGAGCATCGGAGACGACAAGCGAGGCGAAAGCGACCCTCCCGAATGGCGTGCCGGGCTCGCCCGCGATGGTGGCGAACACCGGGTACGTGCCAGGCGCGGCGACGTCCGAGAGCGGCACCTCCTCTCCGGTCAATCCCGGCGCGACGACTCGTCCGCTCGGAAGGGACAGGAGCCCCGCGACCACGTCCTCGGTCAGGACCGGGGTCTCGGGTTCGGGGATGATCCCGATCCCCGGCGGCAGGGTCGCCGGTCGGCGTTGGAACATGCGCGTCCGGTCCGCTTCGACGGGAAGCACCGGGTCGCCGATGACAGAGCCGTCGGGCGTCAGCAACGCGGTCAGCGGGTGCTCATAGGCCGTCGTCACGGCGTGGAACCTGTCGCCGCCGACGTATCCCGAGACGATGCTCGCGTCCCGCCATGAGTCCGCTGGCTGTGCCTCGATGAACGAACGCAAGGCCGGTGTCTCGACCATCCGATCGAACTGCTGGCCGAGGCTCGGGCCGGTGTCGGGGCGCGTCGGCGGACGGTCCAGGACCGCCGAGGCCGGCGTCTCGACGACGACCGAGCGACCGGCTCGCTCTTCGTGTGCGTCGCCCGGGCCCAGGATGTCGAGGAACCCCAGCCGGTCGGCCGCGACCGACTCGACCGCGGTCGCACGCACGGTCGCATGCTCCGACCCGACCGCCGCTAGCGCGTACGCTCCCGAGAACTCCGACTCCCATCGTTCCGCGATCGAGGCGCCAGGCGCGATTTCGATCGGCTGGCTCGGTCTGACGCAGTCGGGCGTCGCCGATCCGCCCGTCACGACCCTCGGCGCGAAGCCGTCCGGGAACTGCTGCGACTTCTGCTGCTCGAGGATCAGCCGCTTGAGCCCGTCGAGCGAGCCCGTGTAGGTCGCCCCTTCCGGCTGCAGGACCGTGCGGACGAGGATCACCTCGGTCACCCGACCGCATTGGGTCGCGTCGAGGTGGACCGGCGTCGTGCGCGTGTTCCGGACGGTCGTATCGACCACGAGCGAATCGGGCGTCGCCCGCACGCGCGTGTCGAGCATCAGGCCGTCGTGATCGCCGGACGCGGCGATGCCCGGCGAGTCAAGGGCGGCACAGCCGCCCGCCGAGAGCCCCGCGGCGGCGATCAGAACGATCACGATGGCGGACCCGAAGCGGTGCACGGCGCCAGTGTCACCGCTCGCACCCGCCCGGACAATCGTCCGACGATCCTAGCGGCGGCGGCTCGGACGCTGACCCGTCCGTTTGCGGATGTTCGGAGTCACCGTCCGGTCCCAGGTAGGCCGGTCCTGCCACCGGGACTGCGGGCTGGATCCGTCGTCGTGCTCATCACGTATCCCCGGCAGCCAGTCGGCGACGGTGTCGGCGTCGATCGCGGGTTCGCCCGGGACGCCGTCGAGCGTGTCGGCCGGTTCCTCGTCCGCCGGCAGGACCTCGATGCTCATGACTTCCATCAGCGGCCCGGCTGCGACCGCGGCGGCCGCGCCGCGCCGTCCGCGTGCGCGGTCGGCGGCTCCGGCCAGCCCGCGCTCACCATCGCCGGCGCGACCCGCCCGCTCGGCCGCGCGACCGACGGTGATCGATGCGTCCTCTTGCAGGATCCGGAGCCGGATCTGCTGGACCTCGTCGCGGAGCGCCGCGGCACGCTCGAACTCGAGCTGCTTGGCGGCGGCCTTCATCTCGGCCTCCATCCGCGCGACCACGGCTTCGACCTTCCGGCGGTCGGATTCCGTGAACTCGCCGCCCTTTTCGGAGGCGTAGACCACGGTCGACTCGGCGACGGCGCGCAGCCGCTCGTTGAGGTCGCGGATGCCCTTGACGATGGTCGTCGGCTCGATCCCGCGCTCGAGGTTGTACGCCTCCTGGTAGGCGCGCCGACGGTCCGTCTCGTCGATCGCCACCCGCATCGATTCGGTGACCGTGTCGGCGTACATGATCACCTCGCCCTGGGTGTTCCGCGCCGCCCGCCCGATCATCTGGATGAGCGACCAAGCCGACCGCAGGAACCCCTCCTTGTCGGCGTCGAGGATCGCGACCAGCGTCACCTCGGGCAGGTCGATGCCCTCGCGCAGGAGGTTGATGCCGACGAGGACGTCGAAGACGCCGAGCCGGAGGTCGCGCAGGATCGCGACGCGCTCGAGCGTGTCGACCTCGCTGTGGAGGTACTGGACCTTGACCCCGAGCTCCTTGAGGTAGTCGGAGAGGTCTTCCGCCATCTTCTTGGTCAGGGTCGTGACGAGCGCCCGCTCGCCCTTCTCGACCCGGCCGCGGATCTCCTCGAGCAGGTCGTCGATCTGGCTCTCGGTCGGTCGGACGGTGATGTGCGGATCGACGACGCCGGTCGGACGGATGAGCTGCTGAACGTTCCGCTGGCTCCGCTCGAGCTCGTACGGCCCGGGCGTCGCGCTCATGTAGATCGTCTGGTGGACGGTCGCCTCGAACTCCTCGAACGTGAGCGGCCGGTTGTCGAGCGCGG